>JAFGDR010000024.1 GCA_016932035.1 Candidatus Cloacimonadota bacterium | reverse complement strand
GGAGATTTAAAATGAATATTGAAGATACAAAACATGTAGAAGAGATTAAATACAATACTGAACTAGTTAACGAATTTCTAGGTTTGGGATGGACTCTACTTTTAACTTACAGTGAAAAAGATATTGAATATTCAAGAGGTCCATATTTTATTTTAGGTTGGCAGAAAGAAGAAAATCCTATTTTTCCAGAATCATATAATAAAAAACCTGAAATGAAGAAATTTAAATATAAATAAATTAAACTAAATCATCCTATTGGTCTTATATAGATTTACACCGTATAAGTCTATAATAAATTTGTGCGGAAATAATTACCTTAAAAATAAAAAACCCGCCGATTTTACTCAGCGGGTTATATGAATGCGAGAGAATGTAAGGTTTACCAATTTTCACATTTTACTTCAAAGTATGCTTTGGGATGAGCACAAGCAGGACATTTTTCCGGAGGTTGTGTGCCTTCATGTACGTATCCGCAATTTCGGCATTTCCATTTGATCACTTTGTCCTTTTTGAAAACAGTTCCATCTTCAATATTTTTCAGTAATCCGAGATAACGCTTTTCATGCTGAATCTCGGCTTTGCCGATGTGTCGGAATGCGGAAGCGATTTCTTTGAATCCTTCCTGTTCTGCAATATCTGCGAATTCAGGATACATGATCGTATGTTCATAGTTCTCACCAGCAGCAGATTCAGTTAAATTTTCAACGGTTGTACCGATTTTACCGGCTGGGTAGGCAGCAGTTATTTCAACTTCACCGCCTTCGAGGAACTTGAACAACCTTTTTGCATGCTCCTTTTCATTAAGCGCAGTTTCTTCAAATATGCCTGCTATTTGTTCGTAACCCTCTTTCTTTGCCTGCTTTGCAAAAAAATCATATCTGTTACGAGCTTGTGACTCTCCTGCAAAGGCAGCAAGAAGGTTTTTTTCTGTTTGTGTTCCTTTGAGTTCTTTCATGTATATTACTCCTTGTATTCAATTTAAAATTTTAAGATTTGATAAAGATTGTCATTCGGATCGTTAAAATAGAGTTTCCATTTTCCTGATTCCATATTGATGATCGAACTTCCTAGGGTCATACCTCCGGTGAGTCCACCTGTTGTATCAGGTTCCGCAGCAACCTCGCAGAGAAATCCATGCAGCACATCACACGTTACATCTTCAAGTTCATCTTCATATGTTGCAATCAAACCTGAAAGTGTGTCATAACGCCAGTGTGTTGTTGCATCATCATCTGTTGGATGGGCAAGCATTGCATCCTGAATAAAATGATTTGTGTGAGCATACAATCCATCAACTTCATAAACTACAGATGTATTTTCTGCTTTCTCGACCGATACGACTCTATTTTCGATATCGGATGCAATGTTTACATGAAGTGCATTACACGTTAGTGTGTTTTGAATGATTGAAATTGCGTCATCAACATCCTCTGCTTCTAACAATGCTCGAAATACAAATAGGTGCGGAACACCGCCAGGAACACCAGAAGCACTCTGTATATAATTTCCTGAAAATGCTAATCCAGCGTCTGTCAACGCAGGAGCTACTCCACACAATATTCCCGGATAATAGAAATTAATAAATTCCGGTTTTCCAGGTAGTTCAGCTCTGACAACCCCCATAAGATCTCCAAGCTGAGCAAATCCGTCTTCATTATGAGCCAGATATTGCGTACCATTGTAATTATAGCCAACAGTCGAACAACCAAAAGGTGCTGAGGGGATTTCATAATCAACCTGCTCTTGTGCGCCATAGAAAAGAGCAATGATGTCTCCAAAAAGATTCAATGTCATTAGTGTTTCATATTCAACACCGATAGCGTCAGCAGTGCCATGAATTTCCTGCACATAATCGGGAAACATAGCTTCCGCAGTAGCAACAATATTTTCAAAGAAATAATCTGAGTCGATAGCAATAATACTTTGGATCGTAGCAATAAGATCTGCCTGCCGGTCTATAGCTGTGAGTATTTGAGTAGAGAATCCTTCTCCAATTGCATAGCCCAGATCGTAATAATTATTCGCTTCGATATGTAAGAGAGGAAAATATTCCTCAGAATTACTATTATTAGATTGGAATAGCTTACAGCCCAAAATAAAAGCAACACTAATTAAAAAAATGAAAAAAACAATTTTTGTATATTTCATTTATTTTTTGATCCTTTCACGGCAAGTATAATTGATGATTCATTGCCGATATTTTCAATAAAATGAATTACCTCTTTTTTTATCTGAAGTGCATCACCAGCATTGGCTACAAATTGATGTTTTCCGATATGTAAATTGATACACCCTTTGATGACATACAGCATCTCTTCGTAAGGATGTTTTTGCGGATTTATCTTTGCACCAGCCGGCATCGTATACATGTAAGGTGCAAGATGGTCAAAATTTCCAAAGAAGGGTCTTATCTCAATTTTATCTGAATGTTCAACTTTCTGATGAGTCGATAAATGTGCATGCTCGTTCTCATCGGTGATGGCATGGAACATCTCCTGAGGAGCAGAGCAATGTGGGCACACATCAGGGGACTCTGTTCCCCTGAATATGTGTCCGCAAACTTGGCAGCGCCAGTGTCTCATAACTTACTCAGATGGAGCTGCAGGAGCGACAAAGGTTCGCGCTCCAAGCTCTTTGTCCAGCATCAGAAGCCCGTTGCCATTATCACCGATATATCTCAACTTATCAATGATCTCGTTATCATTACCTTCTTCTTCGATCTGTTCTGTGACAAACCACTGCAGGAAGATCTCGGTTGCATAATCTTTTTCTTGCTTTGCAAGATAAACAAGCTCATTGATACTTTTAGTTACAAACTGTTCGTGTTCCAGAGTTTTCTGGAACATATCCATTGGTGACTTGAAATCAGCAGGTGGCTTCTTGATTTCATCGAGAACCACTTTTTGATTCTGTTCAAAGACATAGTTATAGATCTTTTGAGCATGACTCATCTCTTCCTGAATCTGTATAAAGAACCAGTTTGCAAATCCCTTCAAACCGATATCCTCTGCATGAGCGGACATGGCAAGGTAAAGGTATGCGGAATAGAGTTCTTTATTGATCTGAAGATTTAGTGCATCCGTCATTTTTTTGCTTATCATAAGTTACCTCTTATTCTTTTTTCCACAATCCATGGATATTGCAGTATTCGCGGACTTCGAGTCCATCCTGCATTTTTACATAGAATTCCGCTTCTGGCTTATCTTCTGGGGTAAGATGCTTCCTGTTTACCCAGGGACCGTTCTTCACTTCGATCCATTCGATGTAATGCTGATCTGTCATAGGATGAGGAACAGAACCGACTTTGACACGGATACCTTCTTCAATTTCCTCGACAACAGGAACGTGTTTTTCTGTTGCTGCATCCACGGTATTTTCGGTCATTTTCTTCATAGGAACACCGCAGCACACAAGCTCACCGGGTCCACCATGAACCATTTCAACAATGTTTCCACATTTTTCACATTTGTATATTTCCATGAGTTTAGTCATTTTTTACTCCTTATTTGTTATTTACGGACCTACATGCATCATTTCGAATTCTTCATCATACATCTCGAATTCTTCAGCCTGCTGTTTTTCGATTTCAAGAAGACGATAGTGTCCCATCTCCATCGAAGCAATATACTTAAGTCGTCGGGAGAGTTCTTCATCCATCTTGAAGCGATTTGCCAGCGACAGATAGAAATAATGAGCTGCTTTTTCTGCATCCATTGCCTGCTGGAAAACATCGCTGAACCGGATGTCCTCAGGATCGAATTCGATCTCTGGAAGCGGAACTGGATTCTCGTTCGGAAGAGCAATATCCTCATCTGGGAATGCTTCCTCCCAGAGTATCTTGAAAAAGTCATAATGCTTCTGCTCCTCGACAGCGAGGAACTCGAGTTTATCTTTGAGCATGAAATTCTTCACTGATTGTGCAAGGGAGTTATAGACATTTTTACTGTCCATTTCACTTTTCAATGCAGTGAGGAAAAGGTCTTTTTTTGAATAGCTTTCGATATCCATGATTTTTATTTTCCGAGTTGACGCTTCATTTCGGTAAGTTGCACAACATGCTTGCGCTCTTCGTCTATGATGTCATCAACTAATTTTTGCTGATGTTTCGGCACAACATTTCTCATCTCATGATAGTAGAGAATGGTATCCAGTTCTTTGCCAATGGCGAACTGAAGTGCTTCATCAACGGTGTTAACACTCTCAATGCCCTCATCGATCTTATCGATCGTGAAAACAAGATTGTCTGCATACGCATGAAGATAGTCGAAATACTCGCCTGGATAACTCTCCTGGGGATTGTAGTCCTCGATCTTAGCGAGCATCTCTTTGAATACTTTTTCATGTCGGACTTCCTCGATTGCGAGAAAGTCAAAGAGTTCTTTCACTTTTGGGTCATCAAATTTCTCTACCATTGCTCGGTAGAATTTTTCTCCATTTTCTTCGATTTGAACAGCGAATTGATAAATTTCGGTAACGTCGAATATATTCATTTGTTCCTCCGCGATTAATGTATTTCTTTATGTTTTTGTGCTATTGCATCGGCAAGTTTATCAAGTTCTTGAAAGACTTCTTCATCGGGAAATCCTTTACTTATGACGGGTTCAAGAAGTTCACCTTTGAAATTCGTTAAGATGTTCTTTATATTATCAACCATTCGTGAACCCCATCCAAATGAGCCGATGATTGAGGCGAATTTTGCTTTCGGTCTAAGCATGTTGGTCAGATATGTTGCATACACCATTTTGGGGTGAGGACCGACATGAACGGTGGATGAGGCGACTACTACTGTTGCGGCATCGACAAGCTCCATTGCGAATTCTCCAATATCGGTAACAGAAATATTGAATGGGATGACAGTGATCCCGTGATCTGTCAATTTTTCAACAAGATAATTCACCATTCTCTCAACACTTCCATGCATCGAGATATAAGGTATCAGCACCTTGTTATCAACATGATTAGACGTCCACTCTTCGTATTGCTCGAGGATGAATTCGGGATTATCATAGACCTGCCCATGTGTTGGTGCAATTATCTTGATGTCGAGATCTTTGAGCTTCTGCATATGTTTCTGAATATTCGTTCTGAAGGGCATCATTATCTCTGCGAAATAGCGCTTTGCAGCAAAATAGACCTTTGCTTCATCCCGAACAAAAAGCTCACTTGAAGCCAGGTGTGAACCAAATAGATCACCCGAAAAGAGAATCGCATTCTCCTCAAGATAAGTGAACATTGTTTCTGGCCAGTGCACCCAAGCCGCCAGCAGAAATTTCAGAGTTCTATCACCAAGAGAAAGTGTATCTTCATGATTAATTTCTAGAAATTTTTCATCTGGAATGTGGAGAAGATCCTGTAAGAATGTTTTGCATTTTGAATTGGTAACAACGACTGCATCATGATACATTTCAAGAAGGTAAGGAATACCTCCGGAATGATCCTGTTCTGCATGATTTGATATAATATAGTCCAGCTTTGATATGCCGAGTTGTCGTAGGTTTGAAAGGAGCATCTCGATCTTGGGTGGATCAACCGCATCGATGAGTGCTGTTTTCTCGCTGCCACGTATTACGTAAGCGTTATAGCTTGTACCTCCAGGAAGAGGGATAAGCTCATCGAAGGTGCGCCTATCCCAATCCTGAACACCTACATAAAATACTTCTTCTTTGATTTTCTGGAAACCCATTATTCACCTAAATTTCTACAAACATGTCTTTATCAACACCACAAACAGGGCAGACCCAATCATCCGGAATGTCTTCAAAGGGAGTTCCGGGTTCGATGCCTGAATCGGGATCGCCAACTTTCGGGTCATAAATATAACCACATACGCTGCATTGGTATTTTTTCATTGTGTTATCCTCCTGTTATTTATTTTCTTCGATTGAATAACCAGCATTTTTAATAGCCTCAATGACTTCATTTTCATTATATTCACCATTGATATGAACGAGCTTATCAGAGAGAGAGATGTCAACATTTTTTACACCATCAATTTTAGATACTGAATTTTTGATGGAAATGACACAATGTTTACAATTCATGTCCGGTACTTTATATATATTTTTCATGTTTTCTTCTTTGATAGAGATTTTCTTATTAGAAATGATTTTTATCAAAACTGCTTTCAAAATTAATATGATTAATATCAGAGCGGATACAGTTTTAAGCCATTTGGGGAGCATTTTCATACCACCGCTGAAAAGTGAAATATTATTGCTGGAAAGAAACCAGATATGGTCGAGAATAAGGCCGAAAAGTAATCCGGTTACAATAATTGAAAGCAAGAATGAAAAAAGTGACTTTTTCCCAAGTTTCCCGCCAACAAAACTTATTGTTGCAGCATTTGTTGCAGGTCCTGCGATCAGAAATACCAAACCAGCTCCGGGAGTCATTCCCTTGAGAATCAGAGATGCAGCAATCGGGATCGAGCCGGTCGCGCAGATGTACATCGGGATTGAGATCAGAAGCATGATCGGATACGCGAGAAGAGGATTACTGAGGTAGCGTTCAACAAAAGCATTTGGTATAACAAATGAGATAAGACTTCCGATCAGGATACCGATTATGATCCATTTGCTAACATCTTCGACAAGATCAAAAAATCCATATCTGAATGCTGAAGCAATTTTCTCCCATAAACGATGACTATGTGGTTTAGTATCACTACATATGTTGCATGAGAATCCTTCATTAATCATCTTTGGATCTCTGTCTTTATCAAGAAGATTCGTGACTGTTCCGCTGAAGATTCCTGCAAAAAATGCAGCAACTGGTCTGATAATTGCAAATACAGGTCCCAGAAGTGAATAGGTTGCAAGAATTGAATCCACCCCGGTTGTCGGAGTTGATGACAGGAACGAGACTGTAGCACCCTTTCCAGCACCTTCTTTTCTGATATATGCAGCAACAGGGATTACACCGCACGAGCAAAGAGGGAGGGGAACTCCGAAAATAGATGCTTTCAGTGTTGCAAGAAATGACCGTCCAGAGAGATGTGTATAGAGTTTATTTTTCGGAATTACAACATTCAGCATACCTGCAATAAAAAAACCGAATAGCAGATAAGGTGCCATCTCGGAAAGGAGGAACCAGATTTCTTTTAAAACACCTATTAAGATGTTCATTGTGAATTCTTCTCTTTCTCAAGGCAGTGTTTACAGATTCCACGAAAATAACCATGTTTCTGTTTAATTTGATGTCCTTGAATTTCTGTTCTTGATAAGAAAGGACAGTCAATAGTTATATCGTAAATTCTCCCACATTTTTCACAGAGAAAATGATGGTGCTGCGAGGTGTTCAGATCAAAGCGAACTTCCGAGCCAGTGATGTATAGGGGTGTAACAATACCCTTTTCAATGAAGAGGTTCAGCGAATTATATACTGTTGTTTTTGAGATGGTCGGTATTTTTTTAACGAGATCATCATAGATCATTGCTGCAGTAGGATGATTATGTTTTTTTTCAAGATACTGAAGTATGCTCAACCGTTCGAAGGTTGGCTTAACTTGTTCCTTTTCTAGTAATTTTATTATCTCATCCATATTTGAACTCATTACAAATTTTAAATGAAAATATAAAAGTAATCAAAACAATGTCAAAAAATTATTAATTTATTAAATTCGTTCGATTTTTTTAACGCCTTTCTGACCGTTACGAAGGTCTCGCTTAAGAGGATTTGTATATCTTTGCAAAATAATCCCTGCAATAACAAAGATCAATCCAATGATCGTTGAAAGCAGTATCCTCTCTCCAACAACAATACTTACCACAAAGAGTGAAAGGAAGGGTGTAATATAAATGAAATTACTTACCTGCGCTGTGGTCTTTGCATATTTAAGTGCACTCAGCCAAACGATGAAGGTCAATCCCATTTCAAAGAATCCAACATATGCTGATCCCAGAATTCCTTTCAAGTTCGGGAATGAAAATCCAACTAATAATGATCTCACCAATAGAAGAACAACACTGAAAAGAAGTCCAAAACAGAAACTCACGAACAATTTAATGACTATCGCATGTTTATCCTTCACGTTAAATATCCAGAAAAGTGCCCAGATAACTGCGCTTCCAAGCGGAAGAAGATCTCCTCTAATATTCGAAAATTCAAGACTTGCGATATCACCTTTGGTTGCTATGATGATCACTCCGATAAAGCTTATGATTATTGCTACAATGCTGAGAAATTTAATTTTCTGTTTGAGCAATGGAATAGAGAGCAGAACAAGCATCAATGGCCAGGTGTAATTTAATGTAATCGCTTCCTGTGCGGGAAGTATCGAGTATGCTTTGAAAAGGACAATGTAATAAAGAAAGGGATTGAGAAATCCTAGTAACGCTGCAAACAGCAGATCTTTTTTACTGTATGTTCTGATAAGATGGAGTTCTTTTCTAATCAACAGGACAATAAAAATAATGAATGTTGAAAAGAATGAAGCAAACAAAAGCAGCTCAAGATAATCAACATGCCGCAAACTGATCTTAAATGCAGAAGCAACTGTTGACCAGAGGATGACTGCAAGAACTGCAAAAGAATATGCTTTTTTCTGATCGTTCATGCTATGATGATGGGTGGTATATACTTTGGACTTCTTTTTCTTTGAGATACCGCCATTCACCTTTTGGAAGTTTACCAAGAGTAATATCTCCGACCTGTACACGCTTCAGTTCTATAACTGAACTACCAATTGCCTTGATCATGCGCCTGATCTGTTGATTTTTCCCTTCATAAATTACCATACGGAGTTTTGTTGTATCATGAGATTTATTATAACTTTTGAGGAATATCTTTGCCGGCAGTGTTTTCCCGTCATCAAGCTCGATACCGTTTCTGAGAAGCTTTATCTTAAAAAATGGAATTTTACCCTGCACTTTTACAAGATAGGTTTTCGAAAGTTTTTTACTGGGATGTGTTATTTTCTGTGCAAAATCACCGTCATTAGAGAGAAGGAGTAATCCCTCAGAATTTTTGTCCAATCGCCCGATTGGGAAAATATGTTCTTTGAATTTTGGGAGTAGATCAAATACGGTTTCTCGTTCATAAGGATCATCAGCAGTAACAAGATATCCTGCCGGTTTATTGAGCATAATATAAAATTTATTTTTGTGAATATGCAGTACGTTATTCTTATAACTTACAACATCATTCTCGACATCGATATCTGTTGCGAGATCTTTAAAAATTGCACCATTGATCTTGATTTTTCCATCAAGGACGAGTTGTTCGCATGAACGACGTGATCCCAGACCTGCTTGTGCAAGAAATTTATTGATCCTCATTTCCTACCATTGCTCGATCGTGTTTGATAGTATGACATCACTCAGTTCATAGATGATGGATTCCTGAGCTTCCTCCTCTGAAAAAAGTTCGATGCCCTGCCCGTCGTTTTCCTCTGTTTGAGTGCCAGTTCCATAAAGAGCAAAAAGACTCAAGCTGTTATTGTTCCAGATCACCTTATCCTGAACCATATCTTTTGCTTCGATCTGGAAAATAATAGTAACTTTCCATTCTGAAGGATTTTCCTGCATGTCGTATGCATTGACGATCATGCTATATGACCGCACAACACCACGAATATCAAGGTTGGCATCAGCACCGAGAACTTCGAGTCGATTATCGTCGATGAATGCTTCTGTTAAATATTGTGTAATAAGATCCTGCAGCTCGTACTGTTCAGTTTCATTATCAAATTCTGTGATCATAACTGATTTAATATGAGGATTTGATCGCGTATAAAAGGAATAGTGTCCGCATCCGAAAACGCATACTAAAATAAGCCCAAGATAGAGATATTTTTTCATCATTTAAACCTTCTTGCATAAGAAATTGAGAGTATGATTTTCTATGTCAATTTATCTATATCAAATGCTGATTTTTATGTATTATCATAAATTTACTATTTATATTACAAAAAGTTTGACTACAATTGTTCGAATTGTACCTTATTTAGCGGAGGCACATCAATGGTAAAAGATGAAATATTAACCCTGAGTGAAGCAGCAGAATTTTTAAACATGTCACCTGAAACATTGGTGAATCTTGTTTCTCAAAAAGAGCTTAAAGGTATTAAGGTCGGGAACCAGTGGCGTTTTATAAAAGAAGATATCGAAGCATGGAAAGATACGCAGGATAAACCAAATGTAGAAAAGATCGCTCTTGAGAATGTGGTGAGTAGATTTTTCTCATTTATAAACTCGGATTTTATTCTTGAAGATCTTAATGCAAAGCACCGATTCGAGGTACTTGCAACGATGTCACAGTTTG
The DNA here is from genome assembly GCA_016932035.1 of Candidatus Cloacimonadota bacterium. Taxonomy (NCBI): domain Bacteria; kingdom Pseudomonadati; phylum Candidatus Cloacimonadota; species Candidatus Cloacimonadota bacterium. The sequence goes on along the minus strand of JAFGDR010000024.1, from coordinate 27,285 downwards.
CAAAAGATAACAGCGTTTGTACCAAGCAGAGTTGGCTTTTTGACATGTTGAGCAAGAGAGAACGTTTGATCTCTACAGGAATAGGGAATGGTGTTGCATTTCTTCATCCAAGGAGTATTCATAGCGATAAGATTAACTTTTCGGCAGTCTTACTTGGAATATCGAAAGAGGGTGTCGATTTTCGATCTCTGGACAGAACACCCGTGAACCTTTTCTTCCTCCTTCTTCTTAAAACCGAGCAACAACACCTTTTTGCACTCTCATACCTGAGTCAAATGTTCAGAGAGGATCATCTCAAAGGTCAGATAATGAAAGCACCTGATAAAAAGACAATCCTTGATCTTCTGAAATTAAAGGTCGAGTAAGTTACATAAGCGTATAATAACCACAGAAAACACAGAGATAATCTCATGTATTTTAATCACATTTTTTGAAATTATATTTATGATATACACTAATACTGATTGTTTAATTTCGAACATTATTATATATTTTGATAATGAATAGCAGAATAAATGATTGGATGGTATAAAAAATGGTGGGCCCAAGAGGGATCGAACCTCTCACCGCCCGGTTATGAGCCGGGAGCTCTACCAACTGAGCTATGGGCCCTGATAAAATGGTAAGGTATTTGTCTGTTATGTAAGGGATAACCTGTCAAGTTTTACACAAAATCATGAAACACTTCGAATTGATATCGGATTACAAACCAAAAGGTGATCAACCTCAGGCAGTAAAGGAACTTACAAAGAACGTCAGAGATGGCGCACCGTTCCAGACTCTTCTTGGTGTTACCGGTTCCGGGAAAACATTCACCATAGCAAATGTCATTAAAAATGTAGAGAAGCCGACGCTTATCATTTCTCATAACAAAACGTTAGCAGCACAGCTTTTCGGGGAAATGAAGCAACTCTTTCCAAATAATGCAGTCGAGTACTTTGTCAGCTATTATGATTACTACCAGCCCGAAGCATATCTACCCGTAACTGATACCTATATCGAAAAAGATGCTGATGTCAATGAACAAATTGATAAACTCCGACTCAGGGCTACCATGTCTCTCATGGAAAGACGAGATGTGATTATTGTAGCAAGTGTATCCTGCATTTACGGTTTGGGGGTTCCAGAACAATATAGAGAATCACTTATCGATCTGAAAGTCGGGCAGGAGCTTGATAGAGAAGAACTCCTTCATAAACTCGTAGATATTTATTATGCGCGGAATGATTTTGAATTTCAGCGAGGAACTTTCAGGGTGCGCGGAGATGTTGTCGAGATCTATCCTGCATATCTGGAAAATTCAATCCGGGTGGAGTTCGATTTCAATCGGATAATCAGATTATATCGTATCAATCCTTTGACCGGAGAAATTCTCGAAGAACTTGAGGAATATGCAGTCTATCCGGCAAAGCATTTCATTACCTCTCCCGAACATCTTGAAAGAGCGTTAGAGAACATCAAAAAAGAGATGACCGAGCGAGTGGAGTATTTCAAGTCACAAAATATGTGGATAGAAGCACAGCGTATTCAGCAGCGCACAAGCTTTGACCTTGAAATGCTCCGAGAAGTAGGGTACGTATCCGGTATCGAGAATTATTCTCGTCATCTTTCTGGCAGAAAAGAAGGAGAACGCCCTGCATGCCTGCTCGATTACTTTCCTGACGATTATCTTATGATCATTGATGAATCACATGCAACGATCCCTCAAGTGCATGCGATGTATGGTGGAGATTTTTCCCGAAAAAAAGCACTTGTGGATAACGGATTCCGCCTGCCATCTGCGTATGATAACCGTCCGCTTAAATTTCATGAATTTGAACATATGATGAACCAGGTTATCTTTATGTCTGCAACACCAGCAGCATATGAACTGAATAAATCAGAAGGTGTGATTGTCGAGCAGATCGTGCGTCCAACCGGTTTGATCGATCCTGAGATTGAACTGAAAAAAGCAGAATTCCAGGTAGATGATCTTCTGGATCAAATACAAAAATATGTAGAAAAAAATCAGAGGATACTCGTAACGACACTCACAAAAAAGATGGCAGAAGATCTGACAAATTATGTCTCGCAGATCGGCATCAAAGCAAAGTATCTGCACAGTGAAGTTCATACACTGGACAGAACAGAAATAATTCGTGACCTTCGATTAGGTGAGTTTGATGTGCTGATCGGTGTAAATCTTCTGCGTGAAGGACTCGATCTACCTGAAGTTGCTCTGGTGGCAATCCTTGATGCTGACAAAGCTGGTTTCCTGCGTTCTGAACGTTCTCTCATCCAAACTGCTGGACGTGCAGCACGTCATATTGACGGCAAGGTGATATTCTATGCTGACCGGGTTTCAGAAGCAATGCAGCTTGCCATCGATGAGACGAACAGGCGTAGAAAAATTCAAAAGAAGTATAACGAAGATCATAATATAACTCCAGAATCCATCAGCAAAACAATCGAAAGTATCATGCAGTCCACCTCTGTTGCTGAGTTCAAAAAAGAGCAGAAAAAGGGTGAAAGCGATGCGCAGCAGAAAAAACTTGATTTCGAAAAATATCTTGAAATAAATAGCAAAGAAGATGCGATCGAACTACTGACGAATGAGATGAACCGTCTAGCACGGGATTTGCGCTTCGAAGAAGCTGCCGAGATCAGGGATAGGATTCTCGAGCTTAAAGAAATGTAACGAGGTTTGTATGGAAGAACGAATAACCGATCCTGAAATTTTGGATGATGATCTTACGTATGATGTGACCCTGCGTCCAAAAACACTCAAAGATTTTGTCGGACAGGAAAAGATAAAAGAAATCCTCTTGATCACGATACAGGCGTGCAAGCAGAGAAACGAACCCATCGATCATGTTCTTTTTTACGGACCTCCGGGACTTGGCAAAACAACCCTTTCTAATATTATTGCAAATGAGTTGAAAACCGAACTAAAGACAACATCTGGTCCTGCAATTGAAAAACCTTCCGATCTCGCAGGCATCTTGACAAATCTTAGCGCAAAAGATGTCTTCTTTATCGATGAAATACACCGTCTCAATAGAGTGATAGAAGAGTATCTCTATCCTGCTATCGAGGATTTCAATCTTGAGATCATTATTGATCAGGGACCCAGTGCAAGAACACTCCGACTGAACCTCGAACCCTTCACACTTGTTGGCTCGACCACCCGTGCCGGTTTGATCACAGCACCTCTCCGAAGCAGATTTGGACTGGTTCTTCGGCTTGATTATTATGATAATAATGAAATATTTAAAATCGTGTTGCGTTCTGCTAAATTGCTCAATGTTGAAATAAAAAAGGACGGTGCGCAAGAGATCGCATGTCGCTCGAGAGGGACTCCACGAATTGCAAACCGACTTCTCCGACGAGTTCGTGATTATGCACAGATAAAGGGAGACGGTATCATTACAAAAGAGATCGCCCAGGCAGCGCTCAGCATGCTCGAAGTGGATGAACTTGGACTCGATGAAATGGACAAGAAGCTCATTCAGACAATTATTGAATTTTATAAGGGCGGTCCGGTCGGTCTCAAAACTCTTTCTATGGCTATCGGTGAAGATCCTGGAACCATCGAGGAAATATACGAACCCTATTTACTGCAAAAGGGATTTCTGAAACGAACGCTCCGCGGCAGAGAAGTGACCGAAAAGGCATATAAGCATTTCGGCATCGAACCAACCGGGAAGAATGCAAAGAAACAGAGTAAACTGTTTGAATAGACAAATTTAGTACTCACTTAAAAAAATTGACTTTTTTATCGTGGTATTTTGGTTCTTTTTCGACTGAAGAATGAGATCAAAACACAAGGAGACGTTCATGTTAAAAAAGAGAAGATTTACAAGTATTATAGTATTTTGTTGTTTTGTATTCGTATCTATAACAATCAACACATATGCACAAACACCCAATTGGCAATGGGCACAAAAAGCTGGTGGTACAGATGATGATCGTGCCATGTGTATTCAACTAGATAATGTCGGTAATATATATGTTTCAGGATTTTTCAATAGCTCTGCAAATTTCGGTCCATATTCTCTAACCAGTGACGGTTTTTCTGATATTTTTGTAGCGAAGATGGACCAGTATGGTAACTGGCTTTGGGCTGTTAAAGCAGGTGGAACTGATTATGATCAGGGTTTGAATCTAACCGTGGATAATTCAAACAACTGTTACATTACTGGTTATTGTGGAAGTAATGCTACATTTGGACAGTATTCAATTACGGGTTCGGGCAATAAAGATATCTTTGTTGCAAAGATAAATGCGAACGGTACCTGGCAATGGGCAACCGGAGCTGGGGGAACGGATTATGATCGAGGATATGGGATCGCGACAACACCTTTAGGCATTAGTTATGTTACAGGTTATTTCGAAGATACAGCGACTTTTGGTATGCAATCATTAGTAAGCAATGGTAGCTCTGATATTTTTGTAGCAAAGATTGACGCTTCAGGTACCTGGCAATGGGCAGAAGGAGCAGGTAGCTCTAATTATGATGAAGGAAAGAAGATTGTAGTTGATAATACAGAAAATGTATATTTAACAGGTGGTTTTTGTGAAACACTAAATCTTGGTTCTCATTCGGTTGTGAGTCTAGGATATAGTGATATTTTTGTAGCAAAGATTGACCAGACTGCTAACTGGTTATGGGCTGCGAGTGGTGGTGGAACATATGTTGATTTTTCATATGGTATCGGGTTGGATGGTGTTGGTAACTGCTATGTTATGGGAGATTTCTTTTATACAGCCTATTTCGGTGAGCATTCAGTAACTGCAAGTGGATCTAATGATATTTTTGTTGCTCAACTTGAAAGCACTATTGCAGTTGATGATGTTCAACATTCCTGCTCCGAAATTAATAATTTTCCTAATCCCTTTAACAATAGAACGACAATTTCATATTCTTTGAAATCAGCATCTCCGATTTCTTTTGAAATCTATAATCTTAAAGGTCAATTAATCGAAATAATACTCGATGAAAATATACAAGCAGGTGATCATACTCTCGAATGGAATTGCCAGAATGTTCCAGCAGGAGTGTATTTCCTTAAGATGAAAGCTGGCGGTGAAGAAAGTATAATAAAGCTGGTTTTGATTAAATAAATGATTGACAGAATTTTATAAATAATTCTGTAAAGACTACCGAATAGGAAGTAGTATTTATTTAAGAGATTAGACTTCTATAATTTTAGAGGAAACAATGATGTATTAATTAACATAAAAATATTCAATTTATCAAACGGCTCATCAGCTGAAAAGGAGTATAAATGGTGAAAGAAAAAAAATACCGAATTTATTTGGTAAACTGTTTAATTTTTTTACTAGTTTTAATACCTGTAATTCTTAATTCCACCGTCATTCCTGCCGGTAATGTAAGTGGCGTTTGGGATATTGCCGGTAGTCCTTATTACATCGATGGAGAGATAACCATTCAAGCTAGTGATCAGTTAGAAATACAGCCAGGGGTCGATGTTATCTTTAACGCTCATTATAAACTGATTATTTACGGTAGGATAGTTGCCAATGGAACTGCAGCAGATTCTATTTCATTTACACCGTTAAGTTCAGCTACCGGCTGGCATGGAATGCGTTTTATCAATGGAAATCTTAATTCCCTTCCAGCATCGGAAATCAGTTTTTGCCAATTCAAAAGTGGTTCTGGAATGGGTTCTGGCGCAGATGCTAACGGCGGTGCAATATACTGCACAAATACATCCAATTTAACTATTGATAACAGTTACTTTGGTCTTAATTACTGTCAATGGGATGGTGGAGCAATCTATCTGGAAAATGGCTCTAATGTTCATATAACAAATTCGATATTCATGCAGAATGACTGCGGATTTTACGGAGGATGCTTAATCTCATATTCATCCAATCCAGTTATTGACGGCTGCACCTTTAAAAATAATACTTCCTCAATATTTGCTGCTGGCGTAAGTGCCTGGAACAATTCAAATCCGGAAATATACAACTGCTGTTTTATTGACAATTTCGCGGGAGCATGCACAGGTATTTATTGTGTTAATTCTAATATAATCCTAGCAAATTTGATAATGTTCAATAACACAACCAATTATGGATCAGGAGCTGCCATTGGCATAACAAATTGTACAACTCAGGCATCCAATATTACAGTGGCTGACAATACTTCACCTCTTTCCGGAGGTGCCTTCTGGGTAAATGGGGGCAGTTTGGAACTGCATAATTCTATTCTCTGGAATAATCTACCGGAAGACATTTTTGTATTGAGCGGTACTGCAAATGTCTACAACAGTTGTATTAGCGATGGAACTACAGGAACAAACGTAATATCAGCTGATCCAAAGTTTGTTAATTATGCTGGGTATGATTTTCATCTGGATGAAACCTCACCCTGCATTGATTCAGGTGATGATTCAATTGTACCCTTTGCTCTTCCGCTTTTTGATTTTGAAGGAAATAACAGAATCATAGATGGAGACCTTAACGGAACACCTGAAATTGATATGGGTGCTTATGAATTTGTTCCGATTGTACCCACCGGTTTCATTGCTGGGAATGTATCAGATATTGATGGCATTCCTCTGGAAAATGCTGAAATAACTGCGGGAACGTACACAGCTACAACCGATTCAAACGGTAATTATTCCATGGAAGTGGAAGCCGGAGAGTATACTGTTAACTGCTATTTAGCGGGATATCAGATTCCTGATGCTGTGAATGTTACTGTCCTTGCTGGTTTTACTATGACAGTTGATTTCATTTTAGAATTTGACGTAGGAAATGATGATATTATAAATGTTTCCGGTTTAACACTTCGAGGTAATTATCCCAATCCTTTTCAATCACACACAACAATCAGTTATTCACTTAAACAAGCAACTTCTGTTTCTTTAGAAATATACAATCTCAAAGGTCAATTAATCGAATTATTGCTCGATGAGAATATTAAAGCAGGAGATCATACTCATGAATGGAATTGTCAGAATGTTCAAGCAGGAGTGTATTTCCTCAAAATGAAAGCAGGAAATGAAGAGAGTGTAAAAAAGCTGATTTTGATGAGATAAAGAATATTTACATTTTAAAAAGGACTGTTGCAAAATCATTCTCAATGGTCCTTTTCATTTTCTAGCCTATCAACTCTCCAAATTTTCAATCATCAAACATCCCAACCTTCAAATCTTTAAATTTCCAAACCTTTTAACCTTTATTAATCCTTGACGGCTCATTTGACATTTTAAATATCCATCACTATTATATATAAAAATCGAATAAATACAGAAAAGGAGTGACCGTTTGTTATGATCAAGGTTCAGAATCTTACAAAAGATTACGGACAGCTGCGTGCGGTGGATAATATCTCGTTCAACATACCCAAGAGCGGTATAATCGGGATACTCGGACCGAACGGTGCAGGAAAAACAACAACCCTCAAAATGATGACCTGCTTTATGCCTCCCACAGAAGGCACCGTTTTCATCGATGATAAGAACATCTACCAGAATTCAGTTGAAATCCGCAAAATGATAGGATACCTCCCGGAAGGTTGCCCGATCTATACGGAAATGAATGTTGTCGATTTTCTCTATTTTATTGCTGAACTCCGGGATATTGAGAAAAACACTGTTGATAGACGTGTGAAAGAGATGATCGATGCGTGCGGCTTGGAAGAGGTCGTGAGTAAAGAGATTGGAGAGCTTTCAAAGGGATATAAACAGCGTGTAGGACTCGCTGCTGCGCTTATCCATGATCCTGAAATCCTCATTCTTGACGAGCCCACATCAGGACTCGATCCAAACCAGATCGCAGAGATCCGCATGCTCATTAAGGAGCTTGGTAAAGAAAAAACCGTGCTCGTTTCCACACATATTCTCAGCGAAGTTGAAGCGATTTGCGAACGCGTGATCATCATCGACAGAGGAAAGATCGTTGCCGATGCATCCCTTGAAGATATTCAAAGCTCGTTCCATAACCAGAACAGGATCTTCTTCGAGATTCAATCCAAAAAAGATGATGATATTCTGCCTGCATTCGAAGTGATAGAAGGTGTTGAAAGTCTACAGCTTTTCAGTAAGCACGAAGATGAGATGATCACCAAATTCTTCATCAATTATTCGAAAGATATGGATATACGTCCTGCATTGTATAACTTCATCAAGAAAAACAAAGATTGGACACTTCTTGAGATGAGAACCGAGCAGCACAGCCTGGAGGATATTTTCAGACAATTGACGGAAAAAGTTGAGGAGGTGGCACATGCATAACATCATCACCATTGCAAAACGTGAAATTCGTAGCTATTTCTATACACCCGTGGCATACGTCCTCATGACCATCTTCCTGCTTATTACAGGCTGGTTCTTTGGCTCGGAACTGTTCCTCGTCAATGAAGCAACAATGAGAAATATATTTGCTCTTACTCCACTCATTTTCATCTTCTTTATTCCTGCAGTTACAATGCGATCAATCGCCGAAGAGAAACGTTCGGGTACCATTGAGCTCATATGTACATCACCGGTAAAGGATTCGGAAATAATACTTGGAAAATTCTTTGCTGCTTTCGTGCTCCTTTTTGCAACGATATTCTCGACCATCATCTATGTCATCATTCTTCTCATTCTCGGTAAACCGGATGGCGGTGTGATCGTTGCAGGTTATCTCGGACTGCTTTTTATGGGAGCTGCTTATGCTGCGATAGGCATGTTCGGCAGCACGATCTCAAAGAATCAGTTCGTGTCCTTTATCATTCCATTTTTCGTCATCCTGATCCTGTACCTCGTTGATAAATTTATGTATTTTGTCCCAACCTGGCTTGGTTCGATCCTGCAATATATTAGTGTGGACTACCATTTCCAAAATATTGCTCGCGGCGTGATCGACACCCGTGATATTATTTATTACCTATCCCTCATATTCCTCTTCCTTTTCTTTGCCTGGCACTCATTATCAAGACGCAAATACTTATCGAAGTAGGAAGGAGTCATCATGGGAAAATTAAATAATACATCAAAAATAATTTTAGTTGTCGTGATCATTGTACTTATCAATTTGATCTCATTATACCTTTTTACAAGGATTGACCTCACAGCTGACAGACGTTATTCAATCTCCAATTACAGCAAAGAGTTCGTAAGAAATCTTGATGATAAATTCACGATCAAGTGCTTTTTCTCAAGTGAAATTCCCTATCCTTACAACAATCTCCGCAGGGATGTGAAAGATAAACTTGAGGAATTCAAAGCATTCGCCAGCAGGTATTTCCAGTTTGAGTTCGTTAAGGCAGAAGATGAGCAGAAACTTGCGATGGATGCCCGTCGATTTGGCATTCCTGAAGTGCAGCTCAACACGATCGAGAATGACCAGATCCAGATCAAAAAAGTTGTGATGGGAATGGTCTTTATGTATGAAGACAAGACCGAAGTGCTTCCGATTGTACAGAGTACAGAAAATCTCGAGTATGAAATTGCATCTAAAATGAATAAACTAATCAAGGTTTCACTGCCAACGATCGCTTTCCTGCAGGGGCACGATGAAGTGCCGTTCCCGGATAAGATGCAGACCATCCAGCAGATGCTTCAAGCGAACTATAATCTGAAACCGGTCAACCTGAAAGAAGACCCCAAAGGATTGGATGATGCAGAAATTCTCGTTATAGCCGGTCCGAAATCAGAGATTCCTTATGATGAAAAATATCTTATCGATCAGTTCATCATGAAGGGTAAAAAAGTTATGTTCCTTGTTGGTAATGTTGAAGCTGATATTAATACTGGGAAAGCAACATACTATGAAAACGATATGAATGAATGGTTCGGACATTATGGCTTCGAAGTCAAACGTAATCTTTTGTTCGATAAGAGATGCTCATCCATACAGGTCAGGCAGCAATATCAGGGCGGCTATGCGATCAGCTATATCCAGTATCCTTTCATCCTTGATCTTATTGATTTGAACAGAGAGAATATTATCGTAAAAGATCTTAAATCACTGATCATGGCGTTCGCAAGTTCTATTGAAACGACTCAAGCCGAACAGGACAGCATGGAGGTTATCTGGCTTGCACGAAGTTCAGAGCTTAGCGGTACGCAGGTTGGACAATTGAATATCAATCTTCAGTATAAAATCCCGATGGATCAATATAATAGATCAAAACTTCCTGTTGCAGCTCTTCTGTTGGGAAATTATAACAGTTATTTTAAAGATAATCCTCTACCTGACAGCATCGATACAACTGGATTTCTTGAGAATGGAGTACAATCCCGACTTCTCGTTGTTGGTAATGCAAGCTTTGTGCAGGATGATTTTGCAAACCAGAATAATGCGACCTTTTTTGCAAATGTTGTTGACTGGATGGCGCAGGAGAAAGGTCTCATCGAGATTCGATCCAAAAATATCGCTGCACGTCAGTTGAAGGACATTTCTGACGGTTCAAAAGGAACGATAAAATTCATTGCAGTATTGCTACCACCCATCATTGTTATTCTTGTGGGTATTCTGCTTTGGCGAATCAAGAAGACTCGCTATGCAAGGATAAAACGATTCATGGGGGTGTAGATGAAAAACGGTAAAATCACTGGTCACAAGGAGGAACTCAAATGAAGAAATCTGTTATCTGGCTTATCATTATTGTCGTGATATTAGCACTCATATATTTCATTATAAAAGGTATAGAACCAAAACTCGAACGTGGTGAACAAACTGGTTTTGCTGCCTTCGATGCAGCTGGTGTATCCAAGATCGAGATCATGCATCAGGACGGAGAAAATGATGTAACATTCGTCATGGATGATGATTGGGAATTGAGTTATCCAATCGAGTATGCTGCTGATGAGCAGGCAATGCAGCGGCTCATTAGAGTTCTTACTGATATGAAGTTCGAAACCATTGTTTCTGAGAATCCCGAAAAACAGTCTATCTTCGAGGTGAATGGAGAAACCGGCACGAACATCAAGGTCTATAAAGGTGATGTGATGGTGCTCGATTTCTATGCTGGTAAAACAGATCAGTCCGGCATGAACACCTATATTCGAGAAGAGGGTTCGGATAAGGTCTATGCTGTGCAGGGAAACTTGTCTTACACTCTTGATCGTCCCCTCGATCAATGGAGAGATAAAGCGATCATAAATATCCCTCAAAATGATCTCCAGCAGGTTGAAGTTACCTGGAATGATACAACCGTTGTCTTTACACTTATCGATTCACTATGGTCTATCGTACAGGGTGATGATTACATGGAAGTCCACCAGAATGATATTGGTGCTATTACGAAAGCATTTTCACCTCTCAAGGCACAGCAATTCCAGGAAGAACCCGTCGATGTTGACTGGCGAAATCCAGAAGTGCTTGTGGAAGTGCGCACGTTGACAGGTCCTGAATATGCCTGCAGATTTATTCCAAAAGATGAAAATCAATACTATGTTAAACAGGACGCTGCTGATCAGATATTTCTCATTTCCAAATATGCAGTGGATAGATTTAAGAGAACAGGTTCTGATTACCAGAAAAAGTAACCAACGATAATCAAAAATACAAAGACCTTTGAGATTGCTCGAAGGTCTTTTTTATAAACCAAAATTTGGGCTTTCGAAATAAATGCTCTGACGATATGATCTGGTATTATGCAAAAAGAAATAGCAGAACGCCTACAATTCCGCGCACAACTCCAATTGAGGACACAAAGATATAGAACCAGTTTACTTCTGGGAATCGAAGATAGGTTAGCACCATAACAATTGCTACAATGATACCTTCATAACTGTTAGATTTATGCAAGAGGGATTCTTCCCGTTCATCTGGTTTATGGTTTATCTGCACAAGTATCAAGGCGATCATGAAGGGAACAAAGCCTATAATGACGCCATAAATGTCATATTTCAGACATGCAAAGTATGTCAATATTCCTGAAAGTAACTGGATCACGAACATCAGAATATAATTTCCTTTAAGTTTCATTTTTGTTCTCCTTGTTTAAATAGAATATTTCCTCAACAGTTGTTTCAAAATATGCTGCAATCTTTAATGCAGAATGTACTGAGGGAATAAATTTACCCCGTTCGATCGAATGAATCGTCTGCCTGCTCAATTCAACCGATTTACCGAGCTCGTCTTGAGTTATATCAAACCGGGCTCTCCAGACTTTTAAATGATTTCCAATTTTCATTGTATCTCCTTGGTGTCAAATGGAAAGTAAAGATATAATTATGTCAAGCTTAATTTACAAATTGTAATGTATAATAGTGAAAACTTACCGTTAACCGAGTCGTGATTGACATTCAGTGACAGTATTTGAGACAGCTACTCAGATATAAAGAGAAAATATTATGATCTGGTTGCCAAACCTTAGATTGTTACCGATTAATGATTTGTGTATATCATTCGAACTTTTTTTTATGGTTTAATTAAACTTAAGCTTCTTGACAAAACGTACTATATTCAAAAGGAAAAAATTGAAGTAATTCTTTTACGTTATACAGCAGGAGATACATATGTTTCGAAAAATGAGAAGACAGGATAGAAAACTCACAACGGAAAAAACTAAAGCACTTTTAAAAAAGAGTGAATACGGCGTGCTGGCAACGATTGGAGATGATGAATACCCGTATGCTGTTCCACTTCACTATGTGTATCATAATAATGCGATCTATATTCATTGTGCATCGGAAGGGGAAAAGTTGGATGGTATTAGGAAAAATACAAAAGTGTCGTTTTGTGTGGTTGGTCCAACCGAAGTGATACCGAAGAGTTCAGTGCCAGGTATCAAAGTGTTATTATTTTTGGAAGAGCTTCCGAACCGCAGAATGATGAAAAGAGAAAAGCTCTAATTTTGATCCTGAAGAAATATGCGAAAGAATATATGCCTGAAGGAAAGAGAGAGATAATAAAAGCCGGTAATGATGTTGCAGTAATTAAAATTACAATCGAGCATATAACTGGCAAGAGGAGAGAATAACAGTCATTTGACTTTTTTTATTAAAGTATATACTTCTTGACAGCTAATCATATTACGAAAAATGTAAGATAAGAATTGGGAAATTCTAAAAAAAGAATAGAAGTGTATAGTTCTTAACATATTGTGATGTTAACGTTGTTTTATTATATTTCATTAATTTTATCTGATATAAGTAATTACTAGTAGTTTAATAATATCCTTTGTCTATACCGAAGAATGAATTTTAAAAGGATATTGTATGCAATCGACAATGATTTTATTATAGGAGAAGCCATGAAAAAATTGTTCCTTGTTTTTTGCTTTTGTTTTTTATTCAATCATCTCAATTCAACGATTATCAACATTCCTGCAGAGCAAACTACAATTCAAGCGGGAATTAACGCTGCTGTAAATTCTGATACAGTACTTGTTCAACCTGGAACATACGTTGAAAATATCAATTACAACGGAAAGAACATTACTGTCGGTTCTTTGTTTTTAACCACGCAGGATACTTCTTATATTTCCAGCACTATTATTGATGGAAATGCTGCTGGAAGAGTAGTAACAATTACAAATGGAGAGAGTTCATCTGCAGTATTAACCGGATTTACAATCACAAATGGTAATATAAGTTCTCAAAATGGAGCAGGTATACTTTGTATAGGATCTAGCCCTACAGTCGAATATGTTAGAATAATCGCTAATACTACGACCAGTCGAGGTGGAGGTGTATACTGTCAGAATGTTTCAAGTCCAACTTTTCAAAATGTAGAAGTTACTAATAATACATCCGGCCAGGGCGGTGGAGGTATGTACTTTAGAACGTATGCGTGCGCAACTCTAAAAGATGTAATAGTTTCAGGAAATCATGATAATTCGATTGGAGGAGGTATAGGTTGTGATAATGCCAATTGTGATCTGCGTAACGTTACTGTAATAAATAATACGAGTAGTTTAGGTGGTGGAATTTATTGCTGGGATTGTAATCCAGTATTTAATAATATTACTGTAACAAATAACACTGCAAATTTTGGTGGTGGCATTGCATGTAGATTTACTGCAAATCCAAATATACTTAACTCAATTTTATGGAATAATTCTCCTGAGGAAATCTATCTTGATACAAATAGTTCAATCACTATAACTTATTCGGATATAGAAGGTGGTTATACAGGCACTGGAAATATTGATTCCGATCCCCTATTTGCTGATGCAGCAAATGATGATTATCATCTCACTTGGGATAATTTTCCTGTTCCCGATGCGACCATGTCTCCCTGTATAAATACCGGTGATCCAGCTTCACCCTTTGATCCCGATGCAACAATTACAGATATGGGAGCGTACTATTTTGATAGATCTGCAGCAGCACCAGTCATAACAGGTGTTACAGATGTTCCTGATGATCAGGGTAGAAATGTACAACTTATTTGGAATAGAAGTCCTTACGATGCACCGAATTCTCCCGTAACGATAGAATCCTATTCTGTATGGAGATATGATGATGAATTTAGTGAAAAAGGATCGACTGATATCTTTTATAATCCTCAGGAAATAATTGAAAGATCTATTAAAGATAATTCAAAACAATATTATTGGAAACGAGACGATGAAGTACTTACATTTATTTCACAAATTCCCGCAACTGGTTATGCAGAATATTCCGTTTTTGCACCTACCTGCAAAGATTCGAGTTATGTCTCCACGAATTATTCAACATTTCAAATCCTTGCCCATACTGATGTTACTCTGATTTATCATCCATCTCTTCCTGATTCCGGCTATTCAGTTGATAATATTGCACCTGATGAAACTGAACTTTACATTACTCAAACTGGGACTATTATGAATATAAGCTGGGATGAAGTGGAATATGGTACATACCAAGGTAATTTATATCCTGAGCTAAATGGAATCTGGTATAAGCTGTATGCCGGAGATTCACCTGATTTTGTTTGTGATGATGTTCACCTGATAGATGTAGTTGATGACTTGAATTATAACTATCCTTTATCAGGACAAAATAAGAAGTTCTTTAAAGTGGTGGTTAGTGATCAGCCACAATAATCAGGGTAAACTATCGACCTTAACATCATTGAACTCTGATTTGGCTATGATAAATTGAAGTTGGATATTGGTTATTGGGTATCCGACCCCATCTCACCAAACGAACGAGGATCCTGATCAAAGTCGTATTTTGGAGTGATTAATCTGATTCTGTGCGGAAGTATTTTTACAAGTATATTTCTTTTATCATTCAGTTCAGGAATTTCGCCATCCATATAGAGGGGCAGGTCACGCTGTGATTGGATGAGTATTTGCTGTCCCTTGTACATATGTGCTGCAGGCAGTTCGGTATGCAAGCCTTTCACGGCTTTCGGGATGAATTTCAATATCTTACGTCTGGACAGTTTATCGATAACGCAGAAATCGAACTCTTCATCATCAATTTTTGCGTCGGGTGTCAGGTAGAATTGTCCACCGCAGCAAATGCCGTTCCCAACGGTAACAAAAAGTGCATCTTTCTTAAATGTTTCACCATTGATCGTGAGCGTTACATAATAACTGTCTTTTCGGATGAGGGCTTTCATCACCGCATACATATATCCTGGGAATCCATTGAGCCACTTGTTTTTTATATATGATATTGCAACCTGCGCATCGAAGCCGACACCAAGCGTATTGATAAAATAAAAATCTTCCACCTGCCCGATATCCACAAGGTTAACATGATGATCTTGAATGATTTTTATGACGTCTTTGAGTTTGTGAGGAAGAACAAGGTTTTTTGCAAAATCATTACCACCGCCAATGGGAATAATGCCAACATTAACATTATTTGGATAACCGGATTTCATTATGCCGTTAATCACTTCATTTATGGTGCCGTCACCACCTGCGGCGATAATGTTCTCCACCCCCTGAATAACAGCTTCGTGGGCAAAGTCGATCGCCTGACGCGAGCAATTTGTCAGCACCAAATCGTATGACATATCGAGTTTAGTAAAAAAATGTTCGATATGACGAACACTTTTGAATGCTTTACCTTTGCCTGCAAACGGATTGAGAATAATTTTATACATTTTTGTTGTTGCTATTCGTTTCGGATTTTTTAGTATTTTCTGTAAAATATTTTCTTGAAAAAGGAGACTTTATTATTTTGTGGATTTCTTCAAAAAGGTTTTTCATTCCCTCAAGATTTTTTCCGCCAGCCATTGCCATATCTGGCTTTCCGCCGCCCTTGCCGCCTACGTATGCAGCAGCTTTGTTCACGATCTTACCAGCATGAAAACGCTTGGTCAGGTCTTTGGTCACAATGCATACGAGGGAGACTTTATCATCGATTGCTGCACCGAATAAGCCGATACACGAACCAATTTTTTGCCTGAGTATATCAGCAGCTTCTTTGAGTTGATGAACGTCATTCACGTTGAGAATTCCGGACACAACAGCAACACCTTCCACCTCGATTTTTTGCGCAATACGTTCAGATATAACATCCCTTAACGTCGATGATTCAAGTCCATCGATGTGCTTCCGCAGTTCCTTGTTTTCAGCATGCAATTTATCTATTTTTTCTGGAACTTCAGATAATTTTGTATTCAACTGCCCTTGTATCTGATGAAGAATGTGCTCGTGTTCTTTAACGAAATCATAGGCGAAAAGACCTGTTACTGCTTCGATCCTGCGAACCCCTGCGGCGATAGAGCTTTCTGAAATGATCTTGAAAAAACCGACATCACCCGTTCGCTGGCTGTGCAGACCTCCGCATAGCTCCATCGAATAGTCACCAATACCAATAACCCGTACTTTCTTTTCGTACTTTTCACCAAAGAGAGCCATCGCTCCTTTTTTTCGTGCGTTATCGAGATCTTCAATTGAGGGGTTGACAGGAATGTTCGAGATGATTTTTTGATTCACAAGACGTTCAACTCGCTCGAGTTCTTCGGTGGAAACCTGCTGAAAATGAGTGAAGTCGAATCTTAATCTATCCGGCGCAACATGAGAACCTTTCTGATGGAGATGGGTGCCGAGTACTTCACGAAGTGCTGCATGAAGAAGGTGTGTTGCAGTATGATTTCGCGCAATATTTTTCCGTCGTTCAAGATCGACAAGCGCTTTTACATTTTTCTCTTTTATTGCACCGCTGACCAACTTACCAAAATGAAAGATCACATCATTTTGTTTCTGCACATCCTCAACCACTATCTCGAATTCGCTATTGAATATTTTTCCCGTATCAGCAACCTCACCGCCGGATTCTGCATAGAACGGAGTTTTGTCGAGTACAAGCACGACATTATTGTCCTCATCAACATAGTAATGCTCGATCCTGCAATTTGCTGCGTCGTTTTCATATCCGATGAATTCACTTTTATGTTCTGCCGGCACATCCAGTTTTGAAAATGAGTCTTTTTGGTGATCGAATTTAGCATCATCGCGTGCACGAGCTTTTTGTGCTTCCATCTCTTTTTCAAATCCCCTTTTATCAACTTCCAGACCTTTTTCTTCAGCCATAAGCTCAGTGAGATCAAGGGGGAATCCATACGTATCATAAAGCATAAAAGCATTTTTACCTGAGATAATGGTGCTGGTGCCGAGTTGATCAACGATATCGTTGAATTTACTGATTCCCATATCCAGCGTCTGGTTGAATCGCTCTTCTTCTGCATTGATCGCCATCTTGACGTGCATCTTTTTCTCGATGATCTCAGGATATTGATCACCAAGAATATCACAGACTGTATCGACAAGCTCTGCAAGGAAAGGTTTGTGGATATTGATGATCCTGCCAAAGCGTGTTGCTCTGCGCAAGATTCTTCTGATGACATATCCTCTTCCAACATTTGAAGGAAGTACGCCGTCCGCAATAGCGCATGTCAGGGCTCGTATATGATCTGAGATTACTCGAAACGAATGTTTGTCATCTTCAAATTTTGTATCTGCAATCTTTTCTATTTGACAAATGATCGGCATGAACAGATCGGTTTCATAGTTTGATGTTTTGCCTTGAAGAATTGCAACGAGACGCTCGAAACCCGCGCCGGTATCCACATGCTTTTTGGGCAGGTCTATAAGTTCTCCATTTTCAAGACGGTTGAATTGTATAAACACGAGATTCCATATCTCGACATAGCGTCCGCATGAACCGTTCACTTCACAGATATGGTTTGGATCATCTTTGTGAGAACAATGGTCTATTCCTCGGTCATAATGGATTTCCGAGCACGGTCCGCAGGGACCGGTATCTGCCATTTCCCAGAAATTGTCTTTATCACCGAATTTAAGTACACGCTCAGGTGCTATATCTGTGACCTTTTTCCATAGCTCAAAGGATTCATCATCTTCATAATGCACCGATGCATACAATCTGTCTTTGGGAATATTCCAGATTGAGGTAACCAGTTCCCATGCCCATTCGATCGCTTCTTTTTTATAATAATCACCGAATGACCAGTTACCGAGCATTTCGAAGAAAGTGTGGTGATATTCGTCCTTTCCAACTTCCTCAAGATCGTTGTGTTTACCTCCGGCGCGAAGGCATTTCTGGCTGTCAACTGCTCGTGTGTAATCTCGTGAACCGGTTCCAAGAAAGATGTCCTTGAATTGGTTCATTCCTGCGTTTGTAAAAAGCAGTGAAGGATCGTTGATCGGCACAAGTGGAGCAGAAGGAACTATCTCGTGACCTTTTGCTGCAAAGAAGTCTAAAAAGCTTTTTCTGGTCTGCGAACTGGTAAGCATGAAAATGATATCCTTTTTGTGGTTACACAAAATTCGACACGTGTGCTGTCAAGAAAAATCACGTAAGAGAGCTAAGACCAAAAAATTTGACAAACAAATGGGTGCTTAAAAATGTAGCGAACTCACGGGCCAGTAACTCAGTGGTAGAGTATCGCCCTTTTAAGGCGAGAGTCGAAGGTTCGAATCCTTCCTGGCTCACCATTTAGTTTTTTCCTTTAGGCCCCATCGTCTAACGGTTAGGACTCAGGATTTTCATTCCTGCAATAGGGGTTCGATTCCCCTTGGGGTCACCATTTGTGATTTCTTGCGAGAAATATCTCGTAAGTAACCTATAATAAGTAAATTAAGGGTGTTCGATAAAGAGCACCCTTTTTTCATTTTCCATCAAACATAGTCACGATAAAATCTATAAGTAACTCTATAGCAATGAATTGCGAGGTTCGATTCCCCTTGGGTCTATTAGGCAATTCTGATATTTTAATGAATAATTTACCTGTAGATTAAAGTATACCAATTCAAGTTTACGCATTCATAAACAAATCATAACCGTAACTGTAAATGAAAATATTACATCTTTTGGTACAAACCGAGTTCTTCTTTTACTGTTTTACTACTCATTATTTATATATTTGATAAGAAATTCCAACTTTTTTGAGTGGTGGCGTCACAAAATAGGTATTTTTATGATATATATAAAAAGAATGAGATTAAATAGAGAATCATGACTATAAGAATTATTTTATATGATTATTTTATAAAGATACGTGTTGCATCTATTTATTATTTATCAAGTAAGGAATTTACAGAAAAAAATAAAAATGTAAAGAATACCATTTCCTTTGATTATGTTACAGGTAAGAACAAATTCAGTTGAACAGACCTATCTATCGTGATTCCCAAAATAGATAGGTTTTCTTATTGACAAAAAATTCGAACATAGTAGAAAGGAATTTATGAAATGGAATATTGAGATTGCCGGGAATACTCCTTTACGAATTACCTTTATAGGAAGGAGGAAAAACGGGATAAAGGAAAAAAATATAATGAGGTTAACATGAAAAAGATATTTCTTACGATAGTAATTACATTAGTAACATTAACAATATGTTTTGCTGATACGATAGTGGTTGACTGCAATGGCAATGGAGATTATACAACCATTGAAGCAGGCATATATAATGCACAGAATGGTGATGTTGTCTGGGTTTTAGATGGTGTTTATAACGAGAATAATCTTAGCTGGCAAAACAAACATATAACGGTAAGATCATACGGTGGTCCCGATAATTGCATCATAGATGGTGAGGAAGATCTTAGTTATTATAGTGTTTTCAATTTAACAGATTCTAATATCAACAATAATGATTTAATTTATGGTTTCACAATCAGGGATTTTGAATTCGATGGAGATCATAGTCCCGAGAAAGGAGCTGTAATTAGTTGTACTAATGGAGCTTCACCAATCATAAGAAACTGCGTTATTGAGTATTGTACTTATGATAATTCAACAGGAACTAATCACTATGGTTTGGGAATTGCAATATATTGTGAAGGAAATACTATTGTAGAAGATTGTGTCATTAGAAATAATGAAGGAATTGACGTTGAAGGTGGTATTGCAATTGCATGTAAGGATAATGTTACAATCCGAAATAATGATATTTACAATAATAGGTTAAGTTCCTATTTAGGATACGCTACCACTGTAGATCGAGAAGGTATTGCAATTTATATCGTTGCAGATGATGATAATTCACCAACTATTGATAATAATAACATCTATAACAATACGTACGATACCTATTCAGTCAGTGAGGCTTCATTGCTTTATTCAGAATTCGATGATTCATGGGACGATAATGAAGATCCGATTGAAATTATTAATAATACAATATATAATAATGATTCTCAACAATTAATTCATCTAACTGATAATGCTGAAATTGCAATTACAGGTAATATGATTTATGAAAATAACTGTGATTATTCAAGTTCCGTCATTTGCATCCGACATGTTCCTTCGTATTCAAGTTCTGATTCTTACATAATTAATAATAATACAATTGTTGATAATGATTGCTATGATAGTATGTATGATCTTAATAAAGCAGCTGTATATTTAGGTGATTCAGGATATTATAATGGTATTTACAACAATATCATTGCATTTAATGAAGGATACGGCATACGATGGAATACTGGGACCGAGTTATTAGTTGTTGGATATTCCGATCTTTATGATAACAGTTTAGGTAACTATGATTCATCCCCTTCTCAGGAAATATACTGTTTGGACTGTGATCCTCTCTTTACAAATAGAACAAGTGACGATTACACCCTGAAGTGGAATGCTGGTGGTTTCTCTCCCTGTATAGACACAGGACATCCCGGTGCACAATACGAGGACGCAGATGACACCCCTGCAGATATGGGCGCTATCCCTGTTGCTTCGCATGATTACTTCAAAGATGATTATGATAATGAAGAGTTCGATAATGTTGATTGGATGTCTTTCCCTGTATTGAACAGAACTACAACGAATTGGATGAGAGCAGACAGCGTCCTGATTAAACAGGGATTAATGGATGATGATCAATTTTATAATGATGACATTCTTTATAGAGTTGTTTATCAAAATAATGAAGCAGTTTGGTATAACCAAGGATGGCAGATTGACTTAACGGATGATGAATTTGACAGCAGGCAGGGCTATAAGATTGAATTAAAGGAGCAATATGATGACATACCCGTGAAGGGTATCTCCGGCACATGGCTCGATGAGAGCACAAAGATAGGTCTTCTTACTGAGCAGGAGAATTGGATTGGCTGTTTTTTGGAAGAACCGGCTGCTTTTACAGACGCGTTTGATTCGATATGGGATGAATGGAGTGCTGTGTATTCGGAGCACTGGGCTGTTGAACGTCCGGAACCCGGAACGACTCCCTGCATTGTTGATTCTCTCACTGTAAATCCAGGAGAACTTTATATAATAGAAGTGTATGAGGAATGTGATCTCGTTTGGAATGAATCCTCTCCACCAGTTCCACCAAAGACAAGAGAAATGACCGATTATTTTACCTATACTGAAAAAATCGACTATATGGCTATAAATATTGATACAGTCTATTCAGATTCATCAATTGCTGAGATTGCGGTGTTCAGTGATGATCAATGTATTGGAGCGAGTAAAGTGCATAATAATAATTATCCGGTTCAGATCCTCGCATATACCCCTGAAACATTAAAGAATGGTAATAACGGACTGGAATTCAAATTGTACTACGAAGGTCAAAAAGGTGAACCTTTTAAATCGATTCCGTTCATTATGTATAGTAATGAAAACCAGGCATATATTGCAAAGCCCCTCTACTATGAACGAAAATCCTTTGCAACAGTTAAACTGAATACAAATGAATCCTCTTTTATTCACACAATCACATTGTTACAGAATTATCCGAATCCAGTAAGAACGAACATGACAACGATCAGGTTCATGCCTGAACAGAATGCAGCACATACGGAACTAAACATATATAACATACGTGGTCAATTGGTACGAACCATCGATTGTGACTGTATCATATCTTCAGGAAGCAAGGATGTATATCATTCTGTTTCGTGGGATTGCAGGGACAGATATGGTAACGACGTAAAGAACAGCATCTATTTCTATAAACTTACTTCAGGCAATAAAACCGCTCTTCACAAAATGTTACTCATGAAATAAAAGTATAATAAACTCCAATACCCCCTCTCTGATCTATTTCGGAGAGGGGGAACGGGGGTGAGGTAATGATGAAAAATTTATCCATAGCAATTATATTAATTATACTTCCTTTTACTAATATCTGGTCATCAACCATAATCGTAGACATCAACGGTACCGGAGACTACACAACTATTCAAGAGGGTATAGATAACGCATCTGACGGAGATATTATTCTTGTTTATCCAGGCACCTATTTTGAGAACATAGATTATAAAGCAAAGAACATCACGGTTGCAAGCAAGTACTATACAACAGAAGATGAAGCATATATACAAAACACGATTATCGATGGAAATAATAATGGTAGTTGTGTGGTTAACAAAGACGGGGGAGATGAGGCGAGTATATGTGGATTTACTATCCAGCATGGAAGTGGAAATGATGATGGGTATGATAATACCTTTGGTGGTGGAATATACATTGGGTATGGAGATGATATTATAAACACATTCAATATATTAAATTGTATTATACAAAATAATGTAGCCGACATCGGAGGAGGAATTTTTGTAAATGATTGTCTAGAACTAAATATTTCTGGAACCAAAATTATAAATAATTTTGCTCACGGAACAGGTGGAGGTATCAACAGAGGGGATAGTAATGTTAATATTTCTTTTTCACAAGATGAACCCTGTGATATATATTTGAATTATGCCCCCGCTGGTAGTGATGTTTATAATCATTTAGGTAATATGACGGTTTATGTTGATACCTTTACTGTCCAGGAACCAGATAAATTCTATGCTTATTCACGACATGGAACTATCATAATTACAGTCAACAATCACAAGATAGAACAAATTAATCATGATATTTATGTATCACCTGATGGTTATAATACAAACAACGGTTTGGATTGGAATAATGCGTTAAAGAATATATATTATGCACTTATTATGACAGAATCGGATAGTACGCATCCAAACACAATTTATTTAGCAGAAGGTACGTATTCACCATCTGTAACTGGTGAATTCTTTGCATTTGGTGGGAAGGATTATCTTTCTTTAAAAGGTGCAGGTAAAGAGCTTACTGTCATCAATGCAGAACAAACAGCAATTCTGTTTGAAATAGATAAAATTTCGGATTATGTAGTACAAGATATTTCTCTAATTAATGGTTTTGGACATTATGTAGGTGGTATAGATATTAATTATAATTCATCGGTAAATTTTGAAAATATCATTATAGAAAATAATGATTGTATTGGAGATGGAGTATCACATTTATTTTTATATTCAAATTGTTTATCCTCACTGAAAAATGTAGATATAAGCTCTTTAGGTGAGACCAACGCAGTTGCATTAAGTGCAAGACTCAATACTTCATTATTACTTAATAATTGTAAGATAAGGGGTAATATTGTGAATCCAGCTACTGATAATTTTGGAGCTATAACGTTTAGTAATAATACTTGTCCGGTAATAGTAAATACAAGTATTACAAATAATTATGGAATTCTTTGTAGTGGTATTTCAATAACATGGAGTTATGATAGTGCTTATTTGATAAATTCTACTGTCGTTGATAACAAGGACTGTTCTGAAGGAACAATACGCTTAGTTGATGATAGTCATATACATTTAATTAATACGATTCTTAGGAATGAACCGGATACTGAGATATGGTTTTCTCCAATTGGAGATCCTTGTTCTGCTTCTGTGGAGTACTGCAATATTGACGGCGGCATAGATGCAATCAACACAAATAATAATGGTACATTATATTGGGGAGACGGCAACATAGACGAGGATCCGTTGTTTGTTGGTGGGGATCCGTTCAGCTATGAGTTAACAAAATATTCTCCCTGCATAGATGCAGGCACGCCGGATACAACGGGACTGCATTTACCTGCAACGGACCTGGCAGGAAATCCGAGAATATTTAATGGAAGAATAGACATCGGCGCGTATGAGTGCCAGGATACAGTCAGTGTGGATCAACCGGATACGAGTTTTATTCATAATTTGTATTTATTCCAAAATACACCGAATCCCTTTACGAATGAGACCGAAATATTATTCATCACAGCGGATTATACAAGAGTAGAAGATTACAAACTTTCAATATACAATACACGAGGACAACGTATTCGAAGTTTCGATGGAAGAACCAACAATTTCTGGGCAAAAACCAAGATTTTGTGGGATGGTACAGACGAATATGGAACACAGGTTGCACCAGGAACATATTTATATAAGTTAGAGTATAATGGACATGCAGTGGTGAGGAAGATGGTGAAGGTTAAGTAGTAGCTGGCAATCACAGCAAATCCTTCAGTACTTCATTCATCACCACGAGCTCTTTATAGATCTCAATGTAATCTTCGAGGTTAAGGGTCACCATTTGTGATTTCTTGCGAGAAATATCTCGTAAATAACTTATAATAAGTAAATTAAGGGTGTTCGATAAAAAGCACCCATTTTCTTAACCTAGCAATACAAAACCTGTAACTGACACTATATCAGTGAATTGTGGGGTTCAATTCATGCTTGGTTTTCTTCAAAGTTTTCTTATAAAAAAAAGCCGTCGCATTTGTGACGGCTTTATTCACTTTAGCAATATAAGATGGATTGAACTAATTTATTTTTGAGACGGTTTTTAGTTCTGTATTATAATAATATCCCCATTCGCCCATTGCTGCGAGTGCTTGGGCTGGATCGTTATACAATGGTAAAAGGTTCATTTCAGAAGGATCATATAGTGTTTCTCCAACCATGTTTCTGAGTAAAATAGGGTAATAGGTTTCATCATTGAGCCAATCAGCTTCCCACCAGGTAACCGAGTTGAAGAAATGATCTAACACTGCCCTGTAGGCTCTTTTGGCCTGTTCTCGTGCATTTTCACTACCACCTACTGTATACAGTTCGTGCAAAGACTTTGCAGTAAAGTATTGATATTCACCAGTTGGACTTTTCGCTAAGATTGTAGCCCATAAATAGAATTTTGATTTTGCAGACGGGCATTCATCATTGAGATCCCACACATTACCCATATATACATTCGCATCTGCATATGGGTTTTCTGGATCGTTCAAGATATCAGTGTTTGGATAGATGCCTTCATCAGCCCCATATAAAGTAAGTTGATAATCAGTTGGCAACTCAATGATATCAACGATTGAGCCATTTTTTCGATCACAAGCAGACAAAAGTACTAATAGTATAATAATAATCGAAAATATTGCTAATAATTTTATTCTCATTGTTTTCTCCTGTAAAATTTTATGTTTCATAATGTTCTCCTAAAAATCTATCCTGAAATAGACACCTGTTTGAAATTCATAATCACTCATTTCATCAGAATTTTCATTCCCAGGAGAATTTTCATCAAGCGTTCTGAATATAGTTTTAAATCCTAATTTGCTCGAGAATTCTTCACTCAGGAAATTGTCGATCAACACTGAATAGTCAAACATGAATTGATAGGGGAACGTTATGTTGAACTGACGATACCAGTCATAAGGTCCCCAGGCATTCTTCTTTGCATAACAGGAAATGATATGTTTTTTATTGATAATCACCTTACTATCAAATGAAAGGTATTTTGGAGAATTTCTTTCTGGATTCCCAGTTGATTGCTGTCTACCACCTTCGATATTAGCAATGATTTTGAGAGTTCTGCTGGGATTCATGATAAAACGTCCTTTCAACAACCAGACATTTTCTGCTGGTAAACCGCTGGCAAAGGGAACATTTGTCTTTCCTTGCTGATAATAGAACAGATATGCGTCAGTGGCAGTTTCATACTTTGTGTAATTTCCACCTATACTAAACGCTAGGTCAGCATCCTCTCTGTAGTCACTATCCCATGCATAGAAATAACTTGCTGGAGTAGGATCATAGGTCAGAAAGAATTCACCAGAGGTTGCTTCTCTATTGTCCAGCACAGCAAATGGATCACTATCGCTGTTGCGAGGAGAAAGCCCCGGGTAGAATTCAGTACCATTTGTGTAAGGTTCGATACTTGGATTTGGACCAATGAGGTTTTGTCTATACATGAATCTGGGTAAAAGCCAGAAATTACCCCATGGGACTAGCATACCACCTTCATAGACAATTTTATTTCCAAGAGCTGAATAAGGCATTGTAGTATCGAATTCTCGCAATGGATTACCAGCATTTGCAACTAATCCTGAATAGGTAAAGGAGGCATCAACCAAAGTTCCACCAAACGGATTAAAGGTTATCTTAGTTTTAATTCCTTGAGTGTCTTCAAATTTAATCTTATCTTCATAAATCGTTGTATCGTTGCCCACATAGAAGAATTTTTCATCTAGTCTTTCACTACCAGAAAAGAGGTATCCTATTTCGAGTTTTGTTTTTGGTATAATGTTCGTCTCCATACAGAGTGAGGTCTGGCGAGTTGCACGTGATGTTGCTTCTGTAGCAGTTGCAGATGCATTAGCTCTCACAAAATCTTCAGCATGGATAAGTGTGTATTTAAATTTATAGTTACCAAAATCATATTTGATCATCGCTTTAGGATTTGCGCCCCAATAAACTTCGGGACCTGCCACGACAGTGAGTCCATGCATGAAATTTTTTCCGATAAATTCAAATCCATAGGGTGCTTTAGCATTCCAGATATCCATTCCTTCCATATCTGTTGCTTCATACATTAGTCCATAGAAATCACCTTCATAGCCCCAATGGAAACGAGGTACATGATAGAACATCGAGAGGTCAAAACTATCCGTGCTGTAATTGGCATCGAAGCTATAAATCTCTATTCTTTCATTATCTTTGATTTCTTTAGTCGTGTTAACTTCAAGTCCATCATCATTTAATTCAGTGATGACTGAAGTATAATATTCTCCACGTTTCCCATAATATTGTTCGAGTTTTTTATCAACGACATT
>JAFGDR010000023.1 GCA_016932035.1 Candidatus Cloacimonadota bacterium | reverse complement strand
ATCGATGAGATCGGAGATACTGCAGAAATTGCAGGTGCTTTCTTTGGTGGAGGTTTCCTTGTTCCCTCAATGAAGATAAGTAATTTTAATTTCTCGAGCGGAACCGAGTTTTAGCATTGATATTCTGTCGTTATAAAAAGGGCACTCTCTGGTGCCCTTTTTGTATTTTATAATATAAGGTTAATCTTCAATTGCCTCGACATTCGCGCGAGGAACAGTAACCTCGACACCGTCTTCCATCTTTGCTTTGAGAACACGTACTTTTGTTTCAGATTCGACAACAACAAGTTCTTCTGGAAGTGCTGTGACTGTACATATCTCGCCAAAATGAGGTTCTCTGATGATACGGATCACACTACCGATCTTCAGTCCTGTGATCTGTTTTTCTTTGGCTTTGAGTTCATCCTCTTTGAAAGGAATCGGGATAATGATCTCAGGTCTCATGACACCTGCACGTATCTGAGTTTTTCCATGCATTGAGGTTTTGTAACCCTCAAATTCCTTGAGGATTTCGTATGTTTTGGCTGCCATCTTAATAGGACCGAATCCCTCGGTAAGTACTAACGTAACCCCAATCTCCTCATGACCTGTAATAGCTACACCGATATCAAATCCAAGAAGATCTTTCAAGTCCTGGTCATCAATACCACCAACAACAATACCTTTTGCATTGACCTGTATAGCTTTTTTGATCGCAGGTAAACGTATAAGAGAACCACCAACGATGATCTTATCTTTACATGAAGTATCGATCTGTTCGGGAAGAAGTTCAGCATCAGGACCATCAACGAGGACTTTTATCTCGCCTGTGATCTCACCACCCACTCCAAAAATACCTTGAATGTATGCTGATTTATTTTCTATCTGGACACCTTCATTCTCATAAACCTTGCTCACCACACCATCGATAAATGCTTTTACATTAATCGGAACAGGCGGTTCGCGTAGAAGTACCTGTCCAGTAATACTGGAAATATTTTCAACTTTGCCTGTTATAGGAGATTTTACAATGGATTTAAAAAGACCGAACATGCTTGTAGTCATTGCAAGCGGCTCATCTTTTTTTATTTTCTCACCTTCTTTTTTCTGCATTTTTGAGAGTACATCTGTTGGTGGAATACCAAGTTTATTAGCAATATTGATTGGAATGACATCACCGGGAAGATCTGTTTTTGCGACGTTATCATCAGCAGTAACTTTATCACCGATTTTTACGATGACATCTCCTTTAAGTGGAAGGATTCTGTCTTTACGCAGAATAATGCTTTTCGTTATTGTTAATCCGGGAGTATATGCTTGTGCCATCTGAACCTCCTATGATAACCATTCTTCAGGATAGACTTCGAGAGCCCTCATCCATTTTTTCAATGCTTCAACACGCATAGCATTATCTTGGGGTATATGAGCGGTCATTGTTTCTTTATTCAACTTTTCATCGAAATAAGTTTCACGTCCACGTGTGTCGATTATGAGTCCAACAACGCCACCAGTTACGGTCGTTTCTATTTCAGCATTTTTTCCAAGACCAAGATCACAACCACTCATTGGCTTAAGAGTTGCCTTGGCTTCTTCTCCAACTCCAAGTTTCAATTTGACAATCTCACCAAATGGAATATTTTGCTCAAATACTTCACCATCAGGGAGTTCGATTGTTGCATGCAATGCAATCTTTCCTTGTTTGTATTTACCTTTTGGAGCAATACAGGTTCCAAGGTGGATCAGGCAGTCTTTTTCAAATACTTCAGTTGCAGCTTTCTCGCTGATCGAGGCAAGAACACCGAGTTGAGGCATCATAAAGATACTATCAACTGCAAGCCGTGTAACACCTTCGGGAAGGAATGCATCGATAAGCATCATCGCAGACTGATTCCTACGGGGAGCGTGAGATAACACACCTCCACTTCCCACGAGTATATCGAGACTCATCATGTTCACGATAGTTTCGCCGGATGTCGATTGTGAGAATGCTTCAGAAATTTCTCTTTCTCTCTGCGTACCTTTTAGTGTTACGGCAAATTCTTTATGTTGTTCGAATGCAAGTCGAAGAGCTTCTTTTGCAATTGCCTGCTCGAGCATTAATTCTTCTGCAAGGAAGGGAATCGTTGTTGGTCTGATCATCTTATTCTTAATCATATTACGAAGCTGGGATTCGGGAATATCAAAAGGAACCCAACGTAAAATGTTCTTGATACCTGTCGATGCGAGCACATTTGAAATGCTGTAGCTCATACCGAGGTTCGCACTAACGGTTCTATTGAAAACCTGGGCTTCGGTAAAAACAGAAAAAACATCAGTTGTAGCGCCGCCGATATCCACACCTACCACCTCGATATTTTCTATTTTAGCAATAGTCTGCATGATGTTTCCGACAGCACCTGGTGTTGGCATAATAGGCACTTCTTCAATGTTACCGCTATCTGTTTCAGCTCTTGTCCATGACATTAATTTTTTATAACCCGGTGCCTGAGCCATCACATGTTCCATGAAAAGATCGTGGATCTTGTCACGAGCAGGTCCTAGATTTTCTCTTTCGAGAACAGGACGAATATTGTCGGTTATGATAAGATCGACTTTATTTCCGAGGGTATCTCGCACTGCATCTCGAGCATCTTTATTGCCTGCATAAATAACAGGGAGTTTATATTCCGAACCGAGACGAGGTTTGGGATCTGCTGCAGCAATGATCTCTGCCAACTCGACAACATGCTTGGTTGTTCCACCATCGATTCCACCTGAAAGAAGTATCATATCAGGTCTGAGGTGTCGTATCCTCTCGATACGTTGATGTGGAAGACGTTTGTCGTTGCTGGCAAGTACATCCATAACGATCGCTCCCGCACCGAGCGCTGCTCGCTCCGCACTTTCTCCGGTCATGCTTTTAACCACACCAGCAACCATCATCTGCAAACCACCACCGGCGCTGCTGGTTGATACATATGCATCGACACCTTTCTCGCCATCTTGCGGCACTTCGATGGTTTCATCTTTAATGATTGCTCTCTCTTGCTCTCCTCGAATATGAACAAGGTCTTCAACTTCCTCGACTGCATTAAGAACACCTTTGGTAACATCATCAAAGGGTGCTTCAACTGTCGTGGGTGCTTCACCTCGCACGATCAAACGATATTCATCTTTGATTTTCTTAATTAATATGGCCTTCGTTGTTGTACTACCACAATCAGTAGCCAATATCGAACGTAGATCTTTTGCCATATTTCCTCCGATTTATTTAACTTTCTTTTTTAATTCTTTTTTCTTCTTTTTCAATTCGCGCGCTTTCTTCTTATCAGCTTTTAATTTCTTATGAAATTCAGCATCCTTTTCGTCAATCTTATTAATAAGATATTTTACATTCTCCGTATCTTCAAGGGAACATGCAAATTTCTGATATTCATCAGGTTTGAAAATGATCTCAGCAAATGGAGCTATCATATAGAGGATCTGGCTGGCAATAAAATTCAACGGTCTGAGAGATTCAATGAGGAGAATAGCTGCAGAACCCATTCTTCTTTCAACGATGAACTTCGCAGTTCTATCCATCAGCTCATGAGCATCATCTTTTGAAACTTCTACTATAAGATCCATATTTTATTATGCGCGTGCTAATGTACATACATAAACATGCGCTGCAAGATTCTCCTTTAATAAAAGTGCTATTGATTTCATAGTTGATCCTGTTGTCAAAACATCGTCAACTAATAATATAGATTTCTTCTTAAGAATCTCTGAATCTTTCAATATAAAGGCATCGGCAACATTCTTTTCTCTTTCTGTATGATCAAGTTTTGTCTGCGTTTGAGTGAATTTTTTCCTTCTTATCACATCACTTAGAATTGGTATTTTAATAGATTTTGAGATTGCTTTTGCAATGATTTCAGCTTGATTGAATCCTCGAAATCGCTCCTTTGTTCTATGAAGCGGAACAGGTATGATATAATCTGTGTTACGAGTGAAATCATAATGTGATAATTTATCAGCAAGTCTTTTGCCGAGATATGTGCCAATCTTTTTGAATTCATTATATTTAAAATGATGGATCATGCTTTGAATTGGTGAATTATACATATATGCACAAACCACTTCATCAAAAGGATATATCGTTTTACATTCATCGCAAATAAAGCCATGAGAAATCTCTTTATGACAGAATGTACACCTGATCCCTTCAAGATCGATAAGTTGGTCAATGCAATTATTGCACAATATCGTGCTGTTTTCTAATCTTTCATTACATGAAAAGCACATAGGTGGAAATAATAGATTGGCAACTGAAGTAATGACATTCATTTTTCTACAAAATTTTTAATTGATAAAAATATTTGCTGACCGTCAGTAACACCGCAAGTAGGGTCAGAACTTCTTTCAGGATGAGGCATCATGCCGAGTACATTTCCTTTTTTATTTACGATACCTGCAATGTTCATTACAGCCCCATTTGGGTTTGTACTATCATCAATGATCCCATTATTGTCACAATATTGAAAAACGATCTGGTCATTATCCTGTAATGATTTGAGCCCATCATTGTCAATATAGTAATTGCCTTCATTATGAGCGATAGGAATATCCAGTATACTATCCTTTATAATTGCATTCGTAAATGGAGTTGATGTATTCACAACTTTAACCTGCTGATGTTTACAGATAAAGAGGAGTGATTTATTCTGAAGAAGTGCACCAGGCAATAAGCGGGTTTCCGTTAAAACCTGGAATCCATTACATATACCGATTACTAAACCACCCTTTTGAGTAAAACTGACAACTTCGTTCATGATCGGGCTGAATTTTGCTATTGCACCTGCTCGAAGATAATCTCCATATGAAAAACCACCAGGAATGATCACACAATCAGGATTCTTCAACTCAGTGTCTTTATGCCACACATATTCAACCTCATCCCTCATCAGGTTCTTTGTTACATAGTAGGCATCATAATCACAATTTGATCCGGGAAAAATGATGATGTTATAATTCATATTTTCAGCTCGTGATGTTACCGTTACTCGTCATGAATATCGTATCGGTATGTTTCGATATTTGGATTTGCAAGAACCTTATCGCATATTTCATCTATCTCTCTTGCGATATCTGCTTCTTTATCAACATCTATGACAACCTCGAACATCTTGCTGGCTCGAACTTCGGACACATTATGATATCCAAGCGTGTGAAGTGCATTCATGATAACTTTGCCTTGTGGATCAAGGACTTCAGGTTTCAAAGTTACATATATCATTGCTTTTCGCACAAATACTCCTATGTAAAACTTATATTATTTATTGAATTAATTATTAAACACTCTTGTGAATATTGCATCGACATTATTGGTAAATTTATCCATGTTAAATAATGAACTTAACTCATCTTCATTGAGTAATTTGGTAAATTCTTTATCGCGTAACAAGATTTTTGCAAAGTCCTTTGCTGTTTTCCAACATTCCATTGCAGCTCTCTGTACGATATAGTATGCTTTCTCCCGAGAGACACCTTTTGTAGCAAGCGCGAGAAGAACCGATTGACTGAAGATAAGTCCATTTGTCAAATCAATATTCTGCTTCATCTTTGCAGGAAAAACCGCAAGATTTTTAATGAGACATGTTGTTTTAAAAAGCATATAGTGCACTAGCGTAGTAGAATCCGGAATAATGATTCTTTCAGCAGAGGAGTGGCTGATATCTCGCTCGTGCCAGAGTGCATTGTTCTCAAAAGCTGTAAGCGCATTGCTACGTAAAATGCGTGCCAATCCGCAGATACGTTCAGAAATAATGGGATTCTTTTTATGGGGCATTGCTGAAGAACCTTTTTGCTGTTTTGCAAAACCTTCTTCAACTTCATGAACTTCAGTTCGCTGGAGATGTCTGATCTCTAAAGCGATCTTTTCAAGCGTGCTTCCGATGATTGCAATTGCAGAAATATATTCAGCATATCTGTCCCGCTGGATCACCTGTGTAGAAATATTAACTGGTTTCAAGTCGAGTTTTTTGCAAACATAGGTTTCAACTTCTATTGGAAGATGAGCATAATTACCAACTGCTCCGGAAATTTGACCAACCGAGATAATATCGATTGCTTGCTCCCATCGGACAAGATTTCGTTTCATCTCATCATACCATAATGCAAGTTTCAATCCAAAGGTTGTCGGTTCTGCATGAATGGCATGAGACCTTCCTATGCAAAGTGTATTTTTATACGTATAAGCACGTTCTTTCAAAACAAGCAGAAGTTCTTTTATTGAATCGAGAATGATCTCGCCTGCTTGTTTCATCAAGAGAGAGTTAGCGGTATCAATGATATCAGATGAAGTCATACCAAGATGAATATAACGTGATGAAGGTCCCACATAGGATGCTACATTCGTTAGAAATGCAATTACATCATGATGAACCTTCTGCTCAATTTCATCGATTTCAGAGACCATGAATTGGGCTTTCTGCTGGATATTATTGAGATCAGCATCAGGAACGAAGCCAAGCTTATTCATTGCTTCAGCTGCAGCGATCTCAATTTGGAGCCAAGTTGAAAACTTGTTTTCAAGACTCCATAAATGATCCATCTCCGGTAACATATATCGAGAGATCATTCGTCCTCCTCGATTATTTCTACAGGTATTGTAAGATCAAGCTCGTTTGCTTCGATCTGTACATTTGATGGAACCTCAAAATCGAAAATATTCTCATTGATGAATTGAAAATTCCATTTATCAATATTGAGCGAGATAATTTCGATCTTCTTCTGAAGTACAGTTATTTTATGAGGTAAATCCTTTTTATACTCCGAGAATTGAATGCGTATATCGCGAACCTGAACAGATTCAAGACGAAGTTTTTTATCAAAGATATAATACACTCCATTAAAAGGAGATGCAATATAATATCCAAAACTTTCTACAACACTATAAGTTGCCACGATATCCTGAACATTGATTAATGAATCGGCAGGAATGAGCCGTGTGATCGTGAGTTGTTTCTGATCCGGAATAAACACATTTACGAAATTATCTTCTAATACAATTTGAGCTTTGGGGCTGGGACTCAGACCAAGAATACCGCTTGAAAAAACGTCTATCCTAACTGATGAATTCTTTTTCCGAAGTAAGAAGTTGGTTTTTATTTCAAAATTATTGTAATTTATCGTTGCTAATCCCTCAGCTCTGCACTCTTGAAGATAGGCGAGTTTTTCTATTATCTTATTTTGAATTTCAAACGTGCTATAGTTATCTTTCGAGACTGATGCACAAGCGACAAGACTAAGGACTGTTATTGTAATTATAAATAACTTATTCTTCATCGAAATCCTCTTCGTCAGGAGGTATTGGCTTTTTCCTGAAAATCGAAATATATCCAACAATTCCAGCTATGATCATACATAAGCTCAATATTTGTCCCATCGTCATAAAGCCGATAAGATGTCCGAGATGTGCATCCGGTTCTCGAAGGAATTCCACGAGGAATCTGAAGAGTCCATAAAAGAAAATAAAACTCCAGAATACCATTCCCTTGCGCATATTTTTCTTAACAAGAATAAAAAGTATAAGAAAAAGTACGATACCTTCTAGGAACATCTCATAGAGTTGTGACGGATGTCTGGGAATCTGTTCTCCAGGGAAGATCATTCCCCATGGAAGGTCGGTCGGTCTTCCGTACAATTCGCCGTTTATGAAATTACCAAATCTTCCAAGTGCAAGTCCAATCGGCGCTACAACGACTGTCGGATCAGCTAATTTGTAGAAATCATAATGGTATTTTTTGCAAAACAAATATCCGAAGAATATTGCTGCTATCATACCGCCATGAAAGGACATCCCACCGTGCCAAACCGCAAATATTTCGAGAGGGTGACGGAATATCTCATTGAAGTTATAAAACACCATATAGCCGAGTCTTCCACCAATGATTACACCAAGCATCAAATAGAAAAACAGGTTCTCGAAATTTTCTTTTTTGATGTGGACATCCCGTTCTTTGTAAAGCTTCTTTAATAGGAAGTAAGCGATGGCGAATGAAATGATATACATCATTGCATACCATCGGATGTGTAGTGGTCCAATGGTTAATGATCCTATCGAAAATTCGGGAATTGTAACGAGATCGGGATTTATTTCAGGGAATGGGATCATGTGACGGACTCCATTTTCTTTCGAATAGAATGGTACCAAAGATCGTATAACTCTCTTACATCAAGAGAAATAAGATGATTGATATCAAATCTGGCTTCAGTAACTTTTCCAATAATTGAGTATGGTATATTGTATTTTTTAATAATTTGCTTAAGAGATGAGATATTCTCTTCTTTCAAACTAAGAATAATTCGTGAATGAGATTCACCGAAAAGTTCTGCATCAGCACGATTCATCAAATCGATTGATAGTTTTGCTCCCAGAAGACCATGGGGATTGAAGCACGATTCTACAAGTGCAACCGCCAAACCACCTTCCGAACAATCGTGCGCTGATTGAATAAATCCATTATGAATAGCATCATAACATACATTCTGAACTCTCTGTTCAAATTCAAGATCGATTTCTGGTGCATGACCTGCTATCAATTTATGTTCAATTGCTAAATATTCCGAAGCTGCAATCGAATTGCAATGTTTTCCCAAAAGAACAATGACATCTCCTACTTCTTTGAAATACTGAGAAGTCGCGAATGTAACATCATCGAGAAGCCCGATCATGCCGATCACTGGTGTTGGATAAACAGCACTCTTGACCGTTTCATTATAGAAACTGACATTACCACCTGTCACTGGAGTTTTGAAAAATCTGCATGCATCTCCCATACCCCGGATGCACTCAGAGAAATACCAGTAAACATCTTTTTTATATGGATTACCGAAGTTCAGACAGTTTGTTATCGCAAGCGGTTTTCCTCCGGAGCATACTATATTTCTAGCAGCTTCTGCAACTGCTCCTTTTGTTCCTTCATAGGGATCGAGATAACAGTATTTTCCATTGCAATCTGTGGTCATAGCAAGAGCTTTCTTTGTACCTTTTATCCTTACAACTGCCGCATCCGAACCGGGTTCGATCACAGAATTGATCCTCACCATATGGTCATACTGAGTGTACACATAGTTTTTACTTGCTATGTTTGAAGAAGAGAGTAATTTTTTCAGGATTTCATTATAATCTTCTGGTTCTTCCACACTGTCTTGATCAAAAGAATGCAAATCATGAAGATATTCAGGATACTGAATCTCTCGTGTATAGACTGGCGCATCACCACCAAGAACGAGTGTTTGAGCTGGAATATTAGCAATAATAATACCGTTTTCTCGTACACGTAGATTTCCATTCTCAATCACTTCACCGATCTTCACTACATGCAGATCCCATTTCTCATAGATTTCCTGTACTTTCTTGAAATTTATCGGTTCGATCACCAACAGCATGCGTTCCTGTGATTCGGACAACATGATTTCATAAGGGGTCATTCCTGTTTCTCTTTTAGGAACGAGAGAAACATCTATATCAAAACCGGTTCCAGCTTTTGCAGCCATTTCAGATGACGAACAAGTTAAACCGGCTGCACCCATATCCTGGATACCCACAACAAGTTCCTTTTTTATTACTTCGAGAGTTGCTTCGAGAAGTAGTTTCTCCATAAACGGATCCCCTACTTGCACAGAAGTTCGTTTTTCTGCTGACTCTTCTGTCAGTTCAACAGATGCAAAAGTTGCACCATGAATGCCGTCCCTACCTGTTGAAGAACCAACATATAAGACATAATTACCCACGCCATAAGCAGCAGCAGTAGCAATGTGTTCATATTTTATAGTCCCTACCGTCATCGCATTTACCAGAGGATTTCCCTCATAGCTGTCATCAAAATAGATTTCTCCCGCAACCGTTGGAATTCCCATACAGTTGCCGTAATCAGCAATCCCTTTAACCACACCTTTGAGAAGGTGCTTCACATGAGGATTATCCAGCGAACCGAACCGAAGTGAATTCAATGATGCAATGGGACGTGCACCCATAGTAAAGACATCCCTGAGAATTCCACCCACACCTGTTGCTGCTCCCTGGTATGGTTCCAGAGCGGATGGATGATTATGACTCTCGATCTTAAATGCCACCGCAAGTCCGTCTCCAATATCCACGACACCAGCATTCTCTTCACCTGCATCCTTAAGAAGGCATTCACCTGATCGCGGAAGAGTTTTCAGTTGTAGAATTGAATTTTTATAACTGGCGTGTTCCGACCACATAACAGAGAAAATTCCGAGTTCAGTGATTGTGGGATCTCGTCCTAAAATCGATAGTATGCGCTGGTATTCTTCTTGAGAAAGACCGTGCTCTTCAATGAGTTCTTGCGTGATCTCAGGATTCATGTATCCTCAATTGCTTTATTTAGCTGAAATAGACTATATTCACTTAAAATTTTACAATCCTATACTCGTCAAGAAAACTGTCAGTTGCTGAATCAACTTTCATTTCCTTGACAATGAAAAGTACACATCGTGTTTTCTCCATAACCATAATGAGCGGCAGGTTACTATGATAAAAGTATTTAAAACTGCGGATGGAGTATTTACCGAGAATGAGCAGTACGATCTTCTCGAAGAAAATATCTGGGTATATCTTGTATCCCCGACCAAAGAAGAGATCGAGTTGGTCACTTCTACATTTGATATTCCTAAGGATTTTATCGAAGACCCTCTTGATATAGATGAGAGTCCCCGTATGGAGCTTGAAGATGGTAAACGATTAATTATTACACAAACCCCCTATTTCGAGGATGATGAAGAAGCTGCTATTCAATTTATAACGCTGCCCCTGGGAATCATTCTCACTGATAGTTGCATAATCACGGTTTCTTCAAAAGATGATGATGTGCTACAGAATTTCGTGAAAGGGAGAGTGAAAAATTTTTCAACCGCCAAAAGAAATCGGTTAATTTTGCAAATATTATCCAGAACCGCCACCGTATATTTGAATTATCTTAAAAGAATCAACAGAATATCTAATAGTATTGAAGACCAGTTGGAAGAATCCATGAATAACGAACTGCTTATGGATCTTCTCGATCTGCAGAAAAGTTTAGTGTATTTCGCAACATCGCTCCGGTCAAACAGTTCTGTTCTTGAAAAATTATCTCGGGTAGGCATATTTACTAAATTTGAAGAGGATGAAGATCTGCTCGAAGATATGATCATAGATAATAAGCAAGCTATTGAAATGACTTCGATCCATGCAAATATTCTCAGAAGTACGATGGATGCTTTCGCATCGATGATATCGAATAACTTGAACAAGGTGATGAAATTCCTCACATCTGTAACGATCATTCTCATGCTGCCAACGCTTATATCGAGTATCTACGGCATGAATATAGCCCTGCCGTTCGCGCGATCCCCTCATGCATTTGTCATATTAATGGTTGCATCTGTTTTACTAGCACTTGTGGGTGTTATTGTATTTATTAGGCGGAAATGGTTCTGATGAAAGGAAAATATGAATAAAAAAGTAGTAGTAGTAATTTCAACATTAGTAATTATCTCAAGTTTCCTGATTGCAGATGATTTGTTTAATGAGAAAGAAGACCTGACTGCAGCGCTATGGCAGCAAACATCGTCAGAGTATCGTGCCTTATGTTATCAAGCATTCAATGTTGCACGGGATAGAATTCATATGGATCTTATGAAGGAATGGCCAAAGCCCCGTGCTGTGATTCTCGATCTGGATGAAACAGTCATCTTCAATGCGAAATACAATGCCACTGGAGTTTTGAGAGAGCAGGAGTATCCCAAAGAATTTTATGAATGGATCGCTTCAGGAGATGCAGAACCTATACCAGGTTCAATAGAATTCCTTCACTATATTGATAAAGAAGGATATACGATTTTTTACGTTACGAACCGCAGGGATGATTGTACAGATATAACACTCCAGCAGATCATCGATCTTGGGCTTCCACAAGCAGATAGTCATCATCTCCTTATGCGTGGTTCAGATCATTCCAAGCAAGGAAGACGCGATAAAGTTGCTGAGGATTATGCTGTTATTCTTTATATCGGTGATAATTCAGTTGATTTCAGTGGAGAATTTTATCAAAAATCAATTGAGGAAAGAAAAAGTATCACTGATTCCTTACAGGCTGAGTGGGGACGGAGATTCATTATATTACCAAATCCAATGCATGGTTCATGGGCAAAAGCATTATATCATGGTGTTGACCGCTGGCTATCAGGAGAAGAAAGCTTACAGCATAAAGCATCACTTCTTGAAATTGTAGAATAAAAAAAACCTCTCACAATTGAGAGGTTTGTATATATTGAGAAAATTGGCTTATTCTTTTTTGTCCACGAGTTTCTCGTCGCGCTCGAAATTTAATTTTTCTTTACTCTCTTTTTCAGTATCAACTTCATGAATTTTAACTCTATCTGAAATATCCTCAGAGATTGTCACAAAAGCAATTGTTTCACCGCGCATATTCTTTACCACATCAGTAATAAGACGTACAGCGAATAAAGAGCCATCTTTTCGAACGTTAATACTTTCCCTTACTTTCCCCTTCCATTTCGTGATTTCGCCTTTTGTGGTGTATTTATGAAGGTCAGGAGGTGAAAATATTCTCACATCCTTTCCAAGAAGTTCGCTAACATCATATCCGTGCATCGCAGCATCGGCAGGATTTGTATAAATGATCCTTCTGTCAGTATCGGCGAGTGTGACACCTAATCGCATTGTTTCGAATGCTTTCTTTGCGTGCTCTGCACTCATCCGTTCGGTTAAATCCTCTGAGATTGTAACGAATCCAACATTCTCGCCTTCATTATTTTTTACAACATCTGAAATAAGACGAACCGGGAAAGAAGATCCATCTTTGCGAACGTTAACACTTTCCCGTGTCATACCTTTCCATTTATCGATCTCATCTACTGGTGAAATATTCTCTTTAGGAGAAAATATGCGAACATCCTGTCCGATGAGCTCATCAACATTGTAACCGTGCATTTTTGCATCTGCAGGATTAGTGTATACAATATTTCGGTCTTGGTCTGTAATTGTTACGCCAAGGCGCATGGTCTCGATAGCTTTCTGTAGTCTGACAAGCCCCTCTTCAGCTTGCTTTTGTTCAATAATTCGACCGAGTTGTTTTGCAATCGAATTGAGAAGTTCTCGCTCATCCTTGGTAAAAGGACCTTCAAAACTATCGGGTTTCTTTTCGAGGTAGCCAACCTCAATCGTTC
Organism: Candidatus Cloacimonadota bacterium; assembly: GCA_016932035.1. Classification (NCBI taxonomy): domain Bacteria; kingdom Pseudomonadati; phylum Candidatus Cloacimonadota; species Candidatus Cloacimonadota bacterium. The sequence continues at coordinate 63,072 of JAFGDR010000023.1, read as the reverse complement.
CAACGGATTCTCCATACACCTTGATGTCACTCTTTAGATATGAAATCGGATTATGATAGTTTTCGGTTTTGAACTCTTTAGTCCCCCATGTAACTTTTGCGCACGTGATCTCCGGATATTGCCAGGCTTTTGGTACTTGCTCGATCGTTCCTTTCAAAATGCCATCAATGGTAATATTCGGTTTTTCAACGAGACTCGTTATGTTATACAGACATTTTACTTCGCTGATTCTCTGGTTTAGATTTCGTGCTATTTGAAGGAGATTTTCACGAGTCTGCTGGTATTTACTCTCCATTATCTCTAATTCTCGAATGCGCTTAGTCTTTTGCTCAAGCTCTTCTAAGATTTTTTTCTTTGAAGGACCGCCAATCATTGTGTCTCCTTAATGTGAATAACCAATATTTATTAACTTAAAATTTTTCTGTCAATAATGTATTATATACTACAAGGAATATCAATAAATTTTATTCGTATTCCATACTTCTCAGAAAGAAGCGTACCGAGATTCTTTATGCCCAGTTTTTCAGTATTGTAATGTCCTGCATTAATAAAATTGATGTGATACTCTTCTACTTCTCTTACAATATTCTCTCTTATCTCACCAGTGAGAAATGTGTCTGCCTTTTTTTCAAGTGCACCTGAATATTCAAGGGATCCACCACCAGAAACGATACCGATTCTTGAAACAACAGAAGGTCCTGCTGCAAGAAAATATGAATTTGTATGAAGTTTATGATCGACAAACTCAACAAAATCGATGAATTTCATTGAATTCTGTAATTCACCAATATAACCGATTTCACCATAATAGGGAGAATGAAGCGTTTCAATGTTTTGAAGCTCAAATAATCTGGCAAGACTGATATTATTCCCAATTTCTGGATGAGCATCAAGAGGAAGATGATATCCGCAGAGATTGATGTCATTATCCAGAATGAGTTTAATTCTCTCTCTAAATATACCTGCAATTCGTGGTGGATCTCCAAGCTGACTTTTAAAAAGCCCATGATGAACGATTATCATATCAGTATTTTCTTCAATTGCTTTTTCAATGAATCGTCTTGATAAACTTACACCAATAACAATACTTTCTATCTCTTTTTTACCTTCGATCTGCAGGCCATTATAGCAGTAGTCTTTAAACGTATCTGCTTGCAAGCATTCATTACAAAATTGTACAATGTCATCTCTTTTTACCATAGAACTCCTTTATGGATACGTGATCATAGCATAAGCATTATGATTGTGAATGGACTCCATGCTTTCGGCTTCTACCGAGAAACGGACTATTCTTCTATCATTTTTCAAAGAAACTGCTATTTCTCGTGCAATATCTTCAACGAATTTTGGATTATTATAACTCTTCTCTGTTACATACTTTTCATCAGGTCTTTTCAATAGCGAGTAAACCTGGCAACTAGCCGCATTCTCTGCAATTTCAATGATTTCTTCAAGCCATATGAACTTATTGTAGACAATATTGACCGTCACATACGCTCTCTGATTGTGTGCGCTGTTTGTGCTTATTTCTTTTGAACACGGGCATAGAGAAAGAACAGGTACTATTGCATACATTTCCATATGAAAAGTATCACGTAAGTTTGCTTTAAATCCACACTGGTATGATGATAATGATTCTTCTTTTGTTACTGGAGCCGATTTTTTTATGAAGTATGGAAATTCAATCTCAATATATGCGACATCAGCATCGAGTTTTAATTTCATTTCCTCAAGCAGTTCCTCAAGATTATCTATGATCGTTTCTCTGTGGTAGTGATGTAGTATCTCGATAAACCGGCTCATATGTGTTCCTCTGAAATTGTGAGGAAGTTCTACATACATATTGATATCTGCTACTGAGTTCTGTTCGTTATTTCTTCTATCCTGCAGAACAACAGGATATTTGATTCCTTTCACTCCGACCTTGTTTATCGGGATCTGCCGTGAATCTTTCTGGCCTTGAACATCGTTAAGCATTATTTATTTTCCTTGATGAGATACACTGTTGAATCTAAAAGTGTGAAGTTATACTTGTCAAAATTTTCTGAAACATCATAATAAAGATAGCCGTTTTTCTCAAAAACAATCAATGCATCAATACTATCCTTCTTGTTGATAAATTGGATCCCTTTGTCCGGTCCCATAACAAATAGAGCTGTACACATTGCATCAGCATAGGTTGCATCAGGTGCTATGACCGTAATAGAAACTGATTTATCTGCAGGATATCCTGTTTGAGGATCAAGTATGTGATGAATACGAACTCTTTCTTTTATGAAGAATTGCTCATAATCTCCCGAAGTGACTACTGCCATATTTTTCACTTCCAGAGAACCCAGAAGTTCCTCATTCCTGGGGTGCTGGATACCAATCTTCCAGACATCAGTTTGTGGATTCTCCATAACATAGAGATCACCTCCTGCATTGATAACAGCATACTTGATTCCTTGATCTTTAAGATATTGAACTGCCTTATCAACTATAAATCCCTTTGCAATACCGCCAAAATCTATTCGTATTCTCGGATCATTCTTAAAAAAGATAGAATCGTTTACATATATTTTGTTGAAATCAACCAACGATTTAAGTGAATCGATCATCGTTTTTGATGGCATCAGCTCTTCAATAAAATCATAGTATGGCAGCAGTATTCCAACTGTTACATCAAATGCACCTTCAGTATCTGTACTAACTTTTTCAGATATTTTAAGAAGTTTCGCCATGCTTTCCGAAATATTACTCGAATCACGGCAGGCATTTAAACTGCTTGTTTCACTACTTTCATAGGTGCTTGAGAATTGTTCTTCCAAAGTTTTTATAAGAGCAAAAACCGAATCGATAATCTCTTTATTATGTGGATTTTTGTCCTGTATATCAAGAGTAACAAAGGTACCGAGTGCAAACCTTGTTTCTTTGATAGGTTTACTTCTCTCATGATTGATGCGCACGTATATCACAACAAGAAGTATTATAATAAAACTAATCTGAACGATTCTTTTTTTCATAGCAAAAGAAAAGCACAAAGCCATGACATCACATCATAATCTTTGTGCTTTTGTTGATTGCGCAAATTATTTGATCAATCCTAACCAGTCACCAAGCAGGAATTGTACTCGTCCAATGAGGAGTGAGATACGAGCCATCACCGTATAACCGAATGATGCACCGAATCCGATCATCATGAACCAGATACCAATGGAAGTAAACTTTCCATATACACCTTTATGTGCTTTGGAGAAGAAGAAATACAAGAGAATACTGATGGTTCCAACAAAGATCAAGATGATGTTGATGTTATTGAGTGGAAGCATCATACTTCTCATTTGCACAAGCACATTTGCGTGCATTCCCATGGGAACACCCATACCTACCATACCCATGCTAAATGCAATGGGATAACGGCTGATCCAACTCAGTTTTGATGAAAATCTAAACCAGTACAGAATACCGATAATGAAAGGTATGATGAGGATATAATCTTTTTTGAGAAAAAGCGGTTCGTATGCGTATGGGAGAAAAGCATTATAGAAGGTATATGGAATATAGTAACCCATTGAAACGCCTACGAAGAGGTGTTCTGCAAATTTATAGAACGGATTATCCTTATACAGGAAAGAAAACATGCAGAGTGTCAAAAATGCAGCAATCCAGATTCCAATTGTTTCAGTCATGTTTACTCCTTATTTTCCAAACTTCTTTTTTTGATCACGTTTTTCAAGGAAATATCCAATATTACCAAGTATGATAAAGAGGATTATGAGCACGTGAACAATAGCCTGTGCATCCATACCGATACGGGCTTTGTTATATTTATACAATTTTGCGAGTTCAGGAAGCTCTTCATACTGGGCTTCTACCCATGCCATATTTCTGGCATTTTTCTTACTGAACTCAATACCATTCATTGCGAAAATGTCAACGAGCTGTTCGTATTCAGCAGCACCTTTCAATCCACCCAAACTGCCAATAAACTGTCCTGTTTGAAGGAAAGGGTACACATCTGCAGCCATAACAGCAGTAAGACCGACTGCAACATCAACACCGAATTTAGCGCGAGCATACGTTACCCAGAATTGCCCCATCGAAGAACCTGAAATTTCTACAACTACCTGGATATTATCATAATTTTTAAGATCCTGCATAATAGGAAGATTCTCGAGTTTTAGTCCTTCACTATTTGTTTCAACAGCTTCAGCAATATCATCACCCATACCAAGCATGATAGGAAGCTTCAAACTCCATGGTTTAAATCCAAAGTTGCAATAATCGACATTAGCTTCGATATTAGGATAATCTTCTTTCACTTCCGATAGTGCAAGCTGAATGATCGCTGCGCCTTGTGGAAGGAAGGATATCGTGAATACTTTGATATTTCTCTGGAAACAATGTCTCAGGATCGCAAGGTCCATCGGGTAAAGTTCCGGCAGCACACCGGGATCATGCGTGAAGTCCATGATAATTGCCATATCTTCTCTGCCTGCTGCAGCATCGATGTGACGGTATAGATCTTCGACCGGTGTTGTTGTATAGGTTTTGAATCCAACAGGGAAAACAAGAGGTAAAATCACTGCGAGAGCAAGAATAATATAGATGATTCTTCTATCTAATTTTTGAATGCTATCTGCAAATTTCATGATACCTCCTTAATCCCTTCCGCCAAGATATGAGCGCTCGATCCCAAGCATGATCTTGAGAGATGTTGCGGTCATACCAAGTCCTACACCAAGTGCAATTCCGCGCTTGGCTGCTAGGTTTGGCACATTGAGGATCCATTCAGTAATATCAGGAATCCAGTGGGTTATCGCTTGTCCAATCGAGACACGTCCGAGCATCACAATAATAGCTGCGACAAGCAATACGGTCGCTTCAACAGATCGTGCTCTGAACGCCTTATATGCTGCGGATGCAATGTAGAAAGCGAGGAGTGAGAACATCGTTGCACCCAGCGGAACATTGAAATTCTCAAAGATCCACATATAGGGGGTTCCTTCCTGGATGCCCCACACGAATCCAACAACGGTTGTTATAACAAGTGCTGCAAGTGTAACTATACTGTATCCCCAGTTAGGAGCTTTGCGTTTAATCTTGTTATAATGAACAAGAACAAGACTGAAAACACCCAACACAATCGCGAAAGGACCTATAACTTTTGTCCATTTCATGAACCAGTCGAGGTAATCTGAGGAGAGTTTGCTGGGAATGAATACATGAGCAACAAAGAGTAAACCAAGTATCAAAACTATCATTAAAGGTATTTGTCTTTTCATTATGATACTCCTTTCTATTTAGCTGGGAACCAGTTCATAAAGAACGTAAGGTGAACAGTTGAAAGCAGGGTTCCAATTACAACAGTGATAACAATGAGAAGCTTCATATAATCCTGCGCTTTAAGAGTACCGAGAATGAGTGGCTGTTTCGAAAGATAAGCACTCGCTGCATACAGTTCTTCACCAATCAATGTGTAGTCACATGTCGTGATAAAGAAGGGTAGCTGGTTAACCGCATCTGTACCTGCGATCTGGATAGCACCTGTCATACTTCCTGTCTCTGTCATAAGAAGAGACTCAGCCCAGAACATACCCATATAGAAGTTCGTTGCGGTTTTTTCACGGATCATGATACCATTAACACCGGACACAAATGCAAACTGGGCCTGGGTAATGAAGAATACGCTGTTTTTGTCATAAGTGTCGGGACGTCCTGCTTCATAATGAGCTTCTTTAACAGTTTCCTGAGCGATTGGAAGCACAATAAAGTCGCGACACGGAACAAGAATCCTTGTGTCATATTCTGCAGCTTTTTTCGCAACTTTGCTCAAAATCGCCAATCCTGCGAGGGTTGCCACATCACTGATACCACTCAATCCGGGAACGAACAATATCGGTCTTCCCATTTCTGTGGCACGACCGATTGCATTATCAATCTCCTGAATACCTGCGATTGGACGTATATATAATCTCTTACCTTTTCTTGCAGCTCGGATCATGAAGTAAACCAAAGCGCCGAAAAGTAGGACTGCAACGAGAGTAATTATTTCATCTGTGTTGAACCAATTCTGCTTCGGAAAGAGATATTGCTCTCCATTTGGGGCAGTATAAACAGGTGTATCAATAAAATGTCCCTTTCCATCAGTTTTTCTAATATAATACTTGAAAGAACGTGTTGCTTTACAGGCTGTTGTATACAGCAACTTCATACGTTCTTTGTCAGTTTTTAATTGATTAGCTTCCTTAACGATCTCAGGTTTATCTTCAAGATAGCTTATATAAAGATCTATTCGATCTTCAATATTAGCTATTTCCTCTTTATCTGTTTCAGTTTCAAGTTCAGTTTGAAGTTTCGCAATTTCTTCTTTCAGCTCTTCATCCTGTTGATGAAGCTGGTCAAGATACAAGGCCTGTGTATAATAGGGATATTGATCTTCATAATTGACAATTGCGAGATATGTACTGAAATATAATCGTTTTTCATTAAGATCGAACCGGGGTCGTCCTCTAAACTGAACAGTTGCAAAAGCTATTTTATCGATATATTCTCTTTCTCTGAAAGACATTTCCTTTGCATATCGATACACATCGCTAACATGGTTTATCTTATATACTTGATAGTAATAATCCACCATTTCTTTCATTTGTTCGTTTGGTGGAGTGTCGATCAAAACAAGCTGCATGTTTGTATCGAAAGAAAAGGTATGAGTCACAGCATAGTCTTCTGGTAAAGGTTCCTGTCCTTTGTGTTTACACACAAACGTTCCTCTAATTTTCATGGGCTGTGTGTAATCCCAGTTCACCTTAAAATCGAGTTTATTATCAAGCACGTATTCTGTTTTGGTTTTACCATTGATCGTTAAGATCAAACGGTCAACTTCATACATTGTATTATCTGTGATGAAATAGTTCACGGTGAGTTTGGTAAAGGCATCATTGTATACTAACTTTGAAAGTCCAAAATAGGGATATCCAAAGTATACCTGCATCTGATCACCCTTGTCATTAGGTTGATCTTTTACAGTAAAATGAACAGGCGGGACAGGAAGCATTGAAGAGGTAATAATCTCTGCTGGAATAGGTTCATCCTTTGCTAGAGTTTCCTGATCTTGTCTATCCTGCTCTCCGATATTGAATCGATACCATTTCATATTTGCCGGATTAAATGCATCATACCGTACTGCAATAGAATCATAAGGAACGATTGCATTTGTTTGAGGTGTATACGGATAAGCATCAGGTCTTGTAAAGATGAGATGCTTATCATCAAACTCATCATAGAGATAGATATTAAATTGTTTTTGATCATCTGCAAAAACTGGTAATGTCCATTCGAACTGCATCTGCTCTTTATCTGTAACAGCAACAGCATAGAATTCTTCAAGTTTTTCAGGGGGATCATCAGTAGTTTTTCCACTTACAATAGCAGAAAGTGGAGAAGCTGTACGGTTCATGTTTAATGCCTGAATCGCATAAAAATAATCTTTCCCTACTGTTAATTTTGTGAGAATATACTTTACCTGCTGTAATTTCATGCCGGCAAGGATGGTCGATGTCGTATCAATCGTTCCATCTTCAGTTGTATCAACATCGGTAAATTCTCTCATCTTCGTGTGATAGACATATTCATTATCAGGAATAACAGCAAGCATGCGGTAGTGATCCATCACGGGACCATACACTTTCATGTCACGGGGCATCGTTCGATAGAGTACTTCCGCACCTTTTGTTCCTTTCTTTTGTCCTTTTTCGTGCCTTAACTTTGCTGGAGAAGTGGCATCAACAAAAAATGTCCAGCCCTGGTCTACATACTTCATTGTATCGGAGGCAACACCGGTTTTGGAATCAACAGGTATTTTTCCGATATAGAATAAGCTATCTGGAGTATATCCGCGGTAAATGCGATATTCAATGATGCGTTTCTCTTTGGGCAAAGGTTTCCAACTCAGAACAAGTCCTCCGCCATCATCATGAGGAACATCTTCAACTTTCAATCCTTCAACAGGTTCATTATTGGGCAACATCTTCCCGAATGCTGAACTTATGAATAACAGCGTGAACATCAAAAGCAATAGTCCAAATTTCCTAGAAACTTTCACTTTTGTTGCTCCTTTCTTTGTATTTTTTTTATTTATTAATTACTTGTTTTCCGAAAGTAAATAAATTACCTGCCTGATAAATATCAAACTGAACTTTTGAAAAAGGTTCTATTTGAATATATGGAGTCGAAACAATACCTTTCTCAAGATCAAGGGTGATTTCGCGTCGTTGAGAAAGGTTATCAAGTTCGATGTGTGTAATTGTTAAAATTGGCAACCCGGAATTGATGGCATTTCTTTTATAAATTGCACCAAATGATTCAGCGAGTATAGCTTGAATGCCGAGAGAAGCAAAACAGTCAACAGCTTGTTGCCGTGATGATCCGGCACCGAAGTTTTTTCCAGCAATAACAATATCACCTTTTACTGCTTTAGCTGCAAAATCCTTCCAACCTTCAAGATTGTCAAACGTATATTGTCCCATTTTTTCGATTTCAGTGATCGCTAGGTATTGATTGTGAAAGATCATATCAGTGTCGATATCATTAATAAGATGATTGTTTTGATCGAGTATAAGCCAAATTTTGCCGGTTATTTTACAGTCTTTTTGCATTATAGATAAAACGTGCTACTCCATTTAAACTGTCAAATTTTTTGCTGAATAAATCCTTTGGACCATATAATATACAAACTTATTTAAATCAACCGAAAATTGATTGCAAAAATGTTTTGTTGGATTGTTCGAGAAGTGTATTAATGTTATGAACGGATTCATTAAATGTATCGATATATTCTTTCGGAATAGGAGGTCCTGAAACATTATTGAGTGACAAAGGATTGATGGGAGCATCATGATGATAGATCGTATAATGAAGATGCGGTCCTGTTGACCATCCTGTTGAGCCGACATAACCGATTATTTCACCTTGAACAACCCGTTTTCCTACGTAGAGATTCTTAGCATACGAACTCAAATGACCGTAAAGCGTTTTATAGCCATTCGAATGCCGTATCATAACCGTATAACCATATCCGCCAGTATTCCCCTTTGGTGTTGGATGACCACCCTTCCACCCTTTATGAATGACCGTTCCATCTGCAGAGCTTGCTACAGGCGTACCGAGAGGGGCAGCATAATCCACGCCATTGTGCAGCCAGACCTGCTTTGTTATCGGGTGCAGGCGCATACCGAAATATGAGCTGATAAAAGAATAATTTAGTGGTGAACGGAGAAATGCTTTTTGAAATGATTCACCATACTCATTATAATAGCCATGAATGTTATTCCCATTATCAAAATAATACGCAGTCAGATCAAATAATTTCCCTTTATATGAAGCACCTAAAATCTCACCATACTGTAAAATTTCTCCATCATGACTGTATGCTTCATATACAATCGAGCAGGTATCCCCTTCTCGAGGATCTATAAAAAAGTCGATATCCCATTGAAAAATATCGCTGAACTTCATAACGAGCTGAGGATCAAGTCCCCCATTGATCAGTGTTTCGTATAATGAAGATTTCAGTATCGTTGTAAGAAGCTTAACCTCTTTTTCGAGTACGAGCTTTTCATGGAATACTTCGAATTCATCAGTCGAATCACGTGCAACAATATATTTTTCAATCTTATTAGGTGAATACTCAATTACCTGAACAATTCCAAGCGTATCAATTTTTAAATGAAAACTGTCATTAGGATGTGAATATCTCAGGTCATATATAGAGTTAAGTTCTTTGGTGATCTTGTATGCATCCTGATATGATACATTATTATCTAAAAGAACTGAGTATAAAGACTTTCCGGTTTTCAGTCTACCAATTACATGCTCATACGGATCAGGAGGTTCTATCTCTATTAATTCTTCCTGATGAGTACATGTGATCAAAATGACAACCAGTAGCAAGAGCAAAAACAGGTTCTTCATAGTAGTACGTTATAGTTCTCCTTTGATTGCAGCAAATGCAGCAGTGATAGGACTTGCCAGATATGTTTCTCCATCACCCTGCTTGCCTTTGAAATTTCTATTTGAAGTGGAAATTTGGACTTCACCTTTTCCAGTCATTCCAATTTGTCCGGAGGCGCATCCTCCACATCCCGGATTAGAGACGATCGCTCCTGCCTGAAAAAGGGCTTCTATCAAACCTTCTTGGAGCATTTGCCCATATACTTCCCGCGTTGCAGGAACTACTCGGAGCATTATTCCATCAGCAACATGGTTTCCTTTGAGAATATCTGCCAGATATCTCATATCCTCGATTCGTCCGTTTGTACAGGAACCGACAAAAACAGATCCGACTTTGAGTCCTTTGAGTTCTGAAACGTTCTTAACGTTATCTGGTTTTGGAGGACATGCTATTTGGGGTTGAAGATCTGTTACATCGATGTCAATCTCATCCGAGTATATGGCATCCTCATCAGCTGTGATGAAATTCTGATCTTCACCAGTTCTTTCAAGAAGCCATTGTGAGACATGAGGATTTTGTTCAGGAAATGCAACGATGCCGCCCATTTCTGTCATCATGCTACAAAGAGTAATATACTCAGCAAAACTTAAATCCTGCAGACAATCTCCATAATATTCAATACACTTTCCAAGTGCCCCCTTGCTGCCGATTCTCTTGAGAATGAATAGCACAAGGTCCTTCCCTGTGGAAGGATAGGAGAATTTGCCGTTAAGATTTATCTTTATTGTTTCAGGTACTTCAAACCAGGTTTTACCCGTTCTAAAACCAAATGCAATATCCTGATCTCCCATACCTTGTCCAAACGCATTAACAGCACCGAGTATGTTGAAATGACTGTCTGTTCCCACAAGGGTTCTCCCAGGCTGAGCAAAGCCTTTTTCCATAAGAATATGTGTACCGATTCCTGCATCGACATCATACACCTTAAGACCATTCTTTTTTGCATAATCACGGCAAATCTGCTGATTATTAGCATAAGGAATGGTTTTTGCGGGTGCAACCGTATCAAATGTGAAGAACACATTATCTTTATCTGGAAGTTCTGCGTCAGGATAATGCTTTTCTAAATTTTTCACAACATTCGGACCGCCAAAATCGCGAGCAGTCCGCACATCCAGCTTCATCCAGACGATCTTGCCTGCTGATACATCTTCATCTGAATGCATCTGAATTATTTTTTCAATGATTGTTTTTCCCATATTAATCCTAAGAATTTTCTTCTAACTCGACAGTAAAATGTCTGAGTAACTCTGGTTGATATGTTATTTTAAATCCTTTGAGCTTATCTTTGTTATCCATGACCTTTTTCAGCGTTTCGACAACATAGTCAAAATGTGCTCTTGTGTATACGCGACGAGGAATTGCAAGACGAACAAGCTCAAGGTCAGGATACACTGTTTTTCCCGTTTTTTCATCAGCATAAGCAAACATCAAACTTCCAATCTCCACTCCGCGTATCCCACCCTCAATATAGAGAGCAACTGCGAGTGATTGTGCTGGAAAATGCTTCTGTGGAATATTCGGTAAAATAGATAGTGCATCAAGATAGATCGCATGACCCCCCGGAGGTTGAACAATCGGTATACCATTCTCGAGCAAGCTTTCGCCAAGATAGGCTGTTTGTTCGATCCTGTATTTCAGGTAATCCTCATTTAAACCCTCTTTCAAACCGATAGCTACTGCTTCAAGATCACGACCCGACAATCCGCCATAGGTTCTGAAACCTTCAGTTATAATAAGCCTGCTGATAAGTTTTTTTGCTAACTCGCTGTCTCGGAGTGTGATAAAACCGCCAATATTAACAAGAGCATCCTTTTTTGCTGACATTGTTGCACCATCTGCATGTGCAAAGATCTCTTGTGCAATATACTTAATGGTTTTATTCTCATATCCCTTCTCTCTCATTTTGATGAAATAGGCATTTTCGGCATATCTACATGCGTCGATGAAAAGAGGAATATTATATTTTTTCCAAAAGGAATATACCTGCTTGATATTTTCCAGAGAAACCGGCTGACCACCACCACTATTGTTTGTGATCGTTATCATTGCAATTGGGATTTTGTCTACACCAACTTCATCCACAAGTTTTTGAAGTTTATTCAGGTCAATATTTCCTTTAAAAGGATGTATGCTTGCAGGATCAAGTCCTTCATCGATCACACAGGCAACAGGGATTCCCGCATTATTTCGTATATTTCCTTCTGTCGTATCGAAATGTATATTACTCGGAACATAATCACCCGGCTTTAATATTGATGAAAAGAGAAGCGCTTCAGCAGCTCGTCCTTGATGTGTTGGGATAACATTCTCGAATCCAAAAATACTTTTAACGGTGCCTTCAAAATGCTTGAAACTCCTGCTTCCAGCGTATGATTCATCACCCATCATTATTCCTGCCCACTGAGAATCACTCATCGCAGAAGTACCGCTATCCGTAAGGAGGTCAATGAAAATATCCTCTGCTTTCACGTTGAATAAGTTGTATTTAGCTTCTTTTATTTTTCTTATTCTTTGATCTTTGCTTAAGATCTTGATGGGTTCTACCATTTTAATTTTGAAAGGTTCAACAGGATATTTTGCCATGTGATCTCCTATCTATGCTTTTGTTGCGTTCTCTTCTATGAATCGAATAATGTCTTCTGAAGATGTTCCTGGAGTAAATATTGCTCTAATGCCGAGTGATTTTAAATATGGAATATCTTCATCAGGTATGACACCACCGGCAAAAACTATAATATCTTCAGCATCTTCCTTTTTGAGAATGCTCATGATTTTTTTAAAGAGGACATTATGCGCCCCAGAGAGTATGCTCATTCCAAGAAAATCCACATCTTCCTGAATAGCTGATGCTACGATCTGTTCAGGGGTTTGCCGAATACCTGTATAAATAACTTCATATCCTGCATCTCTGAGCGCTCGGGACACGAATTTTGCACCTCTATCATGACCATCAAGACCAGGTTTTGCAATCAATATTCTTATTTTTTTCATATTTATATATTCCTCTTAAAGTACTAATTGTTCGTTATATTCACCAAATTCTTCACGTAAGACATTACAAATCTCACCAAGGGTAGCATAGGTTTTGACTGCTTCAAGCAGGAAGGGTATGATATTCTCATTAGTACGAGCTACTTTTCGAATTTTCTCGAGACTTTCAATTACTTTTTGTTCACTACGTTCAGCCTTCACTTTGTGTAGTTTTTCTATCTGTTGCAGTTCAACTTTTTCATCGACTCTTAAAAGATTTTTGGGTGACTCTTCCTCAATAGTGAACTTATTAACACCAACAATTATTCGTTCATTTTTTTCAATTTGTTTCTGATATTTATATGCACTATCCTGGATCTGTTTTTGAACATATCCCTTTTCTATTGCTTCGACCATTCCCCCGAGTTCATCGATTTGGTTTATATATTCTTCAGCTTTTCTTTCAATATCTTCTGTCATCTTTTCTACAAAATATGAACCCGCAAGAGGATCGACAGTATTTGTTACTCCACTTTCATATCCAATAATCTGCTGTGTACGTAGCGCAATTCGCACAGAATCCTCTGTTGGGAGTGCAAGCGCTTCGTCTCGTGAGTTCGTGTGCAAAGACTGGGTTCCACCAAGCACTGCAGCAAGGGCTTGTATTGCAACCCGAACAATATTATTATCTGACTGCTGAGCTGTCAGTGTAGAACCTCCAGTCTGCGTATGAAAACGAAGCATTTGAGACTTCGGATTATCAGTATTGAACCTATCCTTCATAATACGTGCCCATAATCGTCTTGCAGCTCTAAATTTAGCTACTTCTTCAAAGAGATCATTATGAGCATTGAAGAAAAATGATACTCTCGGTGCAAAGTCGTCAACTTCGAGCTTTGCATCGATAGCTGCCTGGACGTAAGCAATACCATCAGCAAGTGTAAATGCAACTTCCTCAGCAGCAGTTGAACCTGCTTCCCGTATATGGTAGCCAGAAACTGAGATTGTATTCCAATATGGTACGTTCTGCGAACAGTACTCAAAAGTATTCGTAATGAGTCTCATTGATTGTTTTGGAGGAAAAATATAAGTACCACGTGCAATATATTCTTTCAATATATCATTTTGAATTGTACCTTTCAGCTTATCCGGTGTTACTCCCTGCTTCTCTGCAACAGCTAAATACATTGCAAGTATAATTGCAGCAGGTGCATTAATTGTCATTGAAGTAGATACTTTACCAAGTGGAATTCCATCAAAAAGAATTTCCATATCTGCAAGTGAATCAATTGCAACACCGACCTTTCCTACCTCTCCAGCACTCATAGGATCATCGGAATCATATCCTATTTGAGTGCAAAGATCGAAAGCGATAGACAAACCGGTCTGTCCCTGTGAAAGCAAATATTTATATCTCTGATTTGATTCTTCAGCAGAACCAAAACCAGCATATTGTCTCATCGTCCACAATCTCCCTCTATACATAGTTGGCTGGACTCCTCTCGTAAAGGGATAAAGACCAGGATAACCAATATCTTCATTATATTTTATCTTTTCAGTTTCTTCCGGTGTATAGAGACGTTCAACCTTTTCAGAAGACCCGGTCAGGAACTCTTTCTGCCGTTCTGGAAATCTCTCTGTCAGTTTCAAAACGAGTTCTTCATATTTCTTTTTCATGTTCACCTCTTCATGCATTAAAATGGCTATTTAAAAAGTATGTTGCAAGGGTAGTAAAGAAAAATAGGTCTTTTAAGCTAATTATTACCTTCCGGAAAAAAACATCCTTTTAATTCTTTTATTCTATTGGATAGAGCAACGTTCTTTTTATAATATTCTTCAAGTTTGTCGAGGGCAAATTTCAAATTCCACCCTTCTTCTTCGAGGATTTGCTGCTTGTCTTTGATAAGATGTTTTTCTATTTTGAGTTTTATTTTTTCAGCAAAGTGCAGGAAGTTGAGCATAGATTTATTCTCATCTCCCAAATAATGATACGCTATTGCAAGATTGAAATAAACCTTTGGATACTCATTATATTCTATCTCTCTCTTATAACTCTTTACCGATGCAATCCAATCTCCTTTTAGAGAAAGGATATACCCTTTCCAGAAAAAGAGCTGAGGGTAATATGGAGCTACTTTCTCAAGCTTCTGGTAGGTCTTTAATGCATTGACATCATCCTGCTGCATTGAGTACAAGAATCCTTTATGATAAAGCAGATCTGCGTTTTCAGGAATATACTTTGATGCCTTTTCTGCTTCAAGAATTGCAGACATCATTAGATTTGGATCTTTTTGTGCATATAATTCTTCTGATCGAGAAAAATGTTTTAATCCCTGAATTGTTCTCAATTGCTGATAAATACAAATGATCAAAACTACTACAAAAACTATAAGAATAAATTTTGAGACAAATCTAACCTTTGAACCATTTTCCTTATTATAATTTTGTGCGAGGAATCCTGTCAGCACAAAGAAATAAAAGAGAATTGGTGGAATTCGCATTGTAATAGAAAAGAGATTATGTATGAGAAGAAGCAGTAAAGAAAATCCTGCAGCATATAGAAAATATTTGTTTTTACTATTAATATTATTTTTAAAATTTTTGATAAGAGACAAAAAGAAAAGAAGAATTAATGCTATACCCACAATACCAGTCTCTGCCCATACCTCAATAAATTCGTTGTGTGCATGAGATATAATATCCTCTTGCCCATACAATTTATAGTCCTTTAATCTGTATTGGGGGAATTCTCTGACAAAAGTTCCAACACCAGATCCGAAAACAAAATTATGTTTGATATAGTGAACATCCGCTTGATAAATTCTCTCTCGAAAGATCAATGTTTGAGGACGTATTGTCCTGAATACATATATAGAGCCAATAATAAATATGATAATGATTACAGATAAACCTGCAATCAACCATTTCTTTTTATTTTTAATTGCATAAAAAAGAAAAATACAGATAAGAATAAGAAAAAAACTAACAAGCCCACCTCTTGATTGAGTCCAAAGTAAGAAGATCAGAACAATTGCTATGCTAGTTGCTGATATAACATGAATCCATTTTTCCTTTGATGTTTTCCATGAATATAACACAAATGCCAATGTAACTAATAGATAACTCGCAAGATAGTTAGCATTTGCCCAAGTGAGCTGAAGTCTCGAAAAGTTCGAAAAACTGGAATGCTTGGATTGGAGAAAAATTCCAAAAACGATTGATACAATAAAACTTAATAGAAATGTATTACTAATAAACAACATTTCATTCTTGTTCAAGTTGAGTTGAGAAAGAATTGCATAAAGTAAAAAATACGGGATGAGATAAACGAGTTGTTCAAATCCATAACTTGGAACTGGCTGGATGATTGTTCGTATAAATAAATATAGAATATATAAGCCGAGAATGATGAGTTGTTGGGAAATTTTTATTCTTTCAATATGCTTGTAAAGCAGAAAAGATATAAGTATGATAAGAATCAGGATTTGCTGAACGAGTATTTTAGTAGGAAAAAAAAGTTGTTTTTGAGTTGTAATAAAGAGCGGATTGATAAAGATAAGAATTGCTATCAATATAATAACTAGACTTATCTTGCTCTTCTTATCGCTGGTAAGAGATTTCATTCTTTCTAAAAAAAAAGCCCTACTCCGTTTCCAGAATAGGGCTTTAATATTAATTCATTATCTCATGAGTATCATCTTCTTAACAGAAGTGAAGTCATCAGATGAGATCTTGTAGAAATATACACCATTTGGTGCATCGCCAGGATTCCAAGTGGCTTCGCCATTTTCACCCTGAACTGTGTCAACAAGCTGACCAAGCACATTATAGATCTTGATCTGCGCGTTGTTCATTGGTGAATTCTTAATATGATAGCTAATAGTAGCATTGTTTGTTACCGGGTTCGGTACGCACTGCTTGAGATAGCTTAATTCACCTTGTGAACCAGGATCAACAGCATAATCTACGCGACCATAGATGTTGACGAAACGGTCACCTGAGGAATGTCCCCAAGTTGAAGGATCGCCTTCTGTGCCGTAAACACTGTGTCCGTAGTATGCTCCAACACCAAGGTAGTTACGAACCATGCTGTCAAATGCTGGGAAGTAACTTGCATCGACACCAGGTGCTCCACCTACCCATTGTCCACCGATCATTACAATGACATTACCAGTAATATGTAATGGTGTAGGAAGAACGAATTCAACCCAACCAAAATCATCACCATCAATGCCTGTACAATCGAATGAACCATAGTATAAGCTTGCGCCAGGAGTAAGATCATCAATGGCTTCGAAGATCTCAACTGTCCATGTGTCAACATCACCAGTTGAACCATAGTTGATTACCTGAGTCCAAACTGAATAGATATCAAATGATGTCATACGAGCACCATCGAAGATATCAAACCAGTTTCCACAGTATCCAGAAGTATAATAGTCTTCACTCCATACTCTGGAGTTATTACCGAATTCTGCCCATCCTGCGGGATATACTTCGACACCCCAGAAATAGGTAGAGTCGTTTGTGGGATCTTCATCGCCACCAACCTCTGTCCAGCCACAGAAATCATACCAGCCGGCACCCGGAAGTGCTGCTAGTTGAGTGAGCCAAGCGAGATCAAATTCGCCATAGCCGATTGCTGGAGGATTGTTATTGTAATAATCGAATGGAGTTGTACCATAATCAAGGTTATCCATTCTAAGCTGTGGACCTTCTATTGTTGTTCCGAAGTTTCCATAAACGATACCGGGACTATAATCCCATCCTTCGGTCGCACCATACGGCATTACATTGAACATTGCTGCCATATCATGAACAGGAAGGTTGGCTCCGGTTATCTGGATGTCATCGAACCAGAAACCTTCTCCGGATCCTGCATCATTCGCAAGAGTAGCCTTCATTTTCAGGATTACTTCTTCACCAGCATACATGGAAATGTCATATTTATCAGTAACATACCAATCTTCATCAGTATAAGTATCCAGGTATTCAAGCTCTTCAAGAACAACAACTGGAGGGGCTGGAATTAAGTTGGTTTCATCATAATCTGAGAATATTACTGTACCGTCTGCTGTAATATCAAGATTGTCAACCCAGAATCCCTGAGCAACAGTATAAGGATCTGATGCAAGAGCAAAACGGATTTGAACTGTTTCACCAAGATATGCAGCAAGGTCGAAAGTTCCTGCGAACCAGCCGGCAGGACTTGGACCACCCCAACCGGGATAGCTCAATGTGTCTGCTGGAAGTGAAGTATTTGCCCATCCTGCAAATGCAATAGTTACATTATAGGGATTTGCAGGATCTTCAAGGAATCCTTTTGTCGCCCAACCATCTGTAGAGATCTGGACGTTTGCAACATCCCAGCCGTTGAATGGTGGGTCTTCTCCACCTGGTGCTTCTGTATCATAATCAAGCATACATGTCAATGTGGCTTCACAAGCAGTGGTAAGATCAATGTCCGGTGTGTATAAATAGTAAATAGCACTGGTACCATACTCATGTGTTACTTCATCACCAGCATACCAGGATGTGCCAGAGTTATAAGCATTATAGGTTGAAGCATGCCAATCAATACCATCGGCTGTATTTCCAATGTAGAATGACCAATATTCATCTGAATATACTGCTTCAGGTAAGCTGCTTCTGTAAGCGTAATCTACCTGAACCAAAGCATAGTCATCACCTATAGTAAAGGGTTCTGAGCTGAGCCAGTTGTATCCTTGATATGCTGGATCATCAGCAATCCACCATGAATGATCGGGGCTATTATAATCAGTATCGACCCACTGCCATCTTCCTGCAATTTCAGGAATCCAGGGGTCAGTGTCGTGCTCTATGATTGCTTCGAGGCACCATTCGTAGTCTGCCCCCCAATCATTAACCATATAGGTCCAATCTTTTACTGTGGGAAGAACTTCAAGTGCACGATTATTTGTAGTCGCGCCATCATCTGAAAGAATACTAAGAGTATCACCAGCTTCTACACTATAGGTGATAAAGAAGTCTGCAGAGGGATCAACAGAAATTCCAAGACCAGAAAGATCTACGTAGTTCCAATCGTTAAGAATTGGTGTAACTGATACGCTGCCTAAACCGGCACCAGGATATCCTGTTCCATCATCCGCATAGACATGAACATCAGCGTCTCCACCATTTCCAGTGTACCAATAGAACCATGCACCTACAAGGTCGCCAGATCTATAAGCAGTAAAACGAGTTCCGAACTCAGAAGCTTCAACAGGAATAACCCAGTAATATGAAAGATTGGCATAATACCAAATATCATCTTCGGTTTCAAAGTTTTCCCAATATAAAAGTTGAACACCTTCTGGTTCTGGAGCGTCACGATGAGGGTCTACATTTTTAGGTGCAACTCTGTGAAGCTGTTCGCCAGGAGTAAAGTTAGAACGTGATTCAAAGTTTGAAGGTGTTCCTTTGCTCATTTCTCCACTTGTATAATTAACTGCAAATGCAAGTGAGGTAATGAACAAGGCCACGATCGTTAATCCAATAAGTTTTTTCATACCGTCTCCTCCGATTTTTTCAAATCAGATATTGTTAACATAATTATTTTAAAAACCTAATTTAGAAATTAACAAAAATCCCCTTCGGGTATAACCAGCAAGTAAATGATGAGATAAAACTGGTTTCAAGCCTAACATAGACATTAACGTTTCACTTTTTCTTTTTATAGCTTCATTATAATAATTTAATCAATAGTCTATAAAATCATTTCCAATATTTAGAATATAATTTTGACTTGTCAAATTTATTAAAGCGATAAGGAAGCATATATGCTATAATTAATGGAAAATAATAATTTTGAATGTGTCATCAATTCTTTTCGCATTAACAATTAGTTTATAAAAATATACTCCGTTTGACGGATTATCTCCATCATCATCTTTCCCATCCCAGTATATTTGATTATACCCAGCACGTAATTTTTGATCAGTTTTGATAGTTTTGATTTTTCTTCCCGCAACAGTAAAAATTTCAATATTTACGGTCGCATCTCCATCAAGGTAAAAGGTAAAATACGTATGGTCATTCATTGGATTTGGATAATTTAAAACAGTTCGAACATCAATATTATCTGGCTCTTTCACTTTAAATTCAATATCTTTAAAAGCAACCTCATTGAGATTATCAAAAACTTCCAATCGCATTGTGTGTATGCCTGCAGGAATGGATTCAAGCTGGTATTCAATACTGCCAGTTATATACGAATTTAGATCGTATACAAAATTCTCTGTTATGTTGTATTCAGACTCATTATCGACTGTAAGTAAAATACGGTGTCCTGGATAATTTGTTATATTTACTCCATTGCTATCGATTATCTCAACATTTACTAACGGAGAAGATGATACATAATCTCCACTCTTAAAGCTATCGTTATCCAACCACATAGTAATTCTGGGAGGACCGTCGTTCTCTGCTTCTGCATAGCCATTGATAATGAGATCATGATCAGCAGTGCTTGTTCGTTTATTATACCGAAGTAAAATATCAACATCTTTTTCATTCGAAGTTCCAATTGAGTAACTCAATACCTGCCCTTCCTGACCTCCAAGCACATCATCCGGCACAACAAATCCAAGATCAAATTCGTTATTTTCTGAGGAAACAGGACCTTTAAAAATTCCCTCTCCTTTAAGAACTATCGCAAGGTATCTTATTTCCCAAGAACCGGTATTAGGATCACGGTAATCATAAGGATAGTCTTTTGAATAGTCTGTATCAAATACAACGTTGAAAACCTCATCAAATTCATAACCAGTTGTATCAATGATACCAATCATTTCTGCAGTCTGTCGTGCTTTGAGTGAATCTGCATATTCTGCAGGGATGGTTATATCACCTCGTACAGCAGGAAGTGCAGTTTTCAGCATAGGATTTCCAAGAAGGAGATATTTTTCGTAGGATTTCGATGGAGAACCACCCTTTGATGCAAGCACTGCCTGACCGATCGTTATACCTTCATCAGCGTCATTTACAACCAGTGCAACAATATCAGAGCACGGACCATATCCTCCTTTGCGTGCTGATGCAAATACTGCTATAGAACCTTTACCTTTTGAATAGAGCATTCTTTCTGCCATTGATTCAATGGTGTTTGAATCAAACAAGCCAATATCACATGATGCGGCAAGGAAGAAGTTTAAGGAATAAGCATTAGTGAGTTTGGAAATATCTCTACTTGACCGGAAATATTCCTCATCCCCTATCACATCATATCCGCCATGCCCGATATAGTAAAAAACTGCAGCTCCGTTATTGATCATTTTGATCAAATCATCATTGGCTTCGGGTTTACTTTGAAATTCATCGAGTGGATACATAATACCGTAGTTTTTGAGTAATTCAACATTATACTCGATTCTTCGAGCACAACTTTCTGCATGAGTAGTGTGACCTGTTTCAGTATTTTTTCCCTGTTTTAGAAAATCGTCCGCACTTAAAATAACTCGGTTCCGCCAATATCCCCAACTGGGTTGTGTAACATAATTAATATTCTTCTCTATCATGATCTCCATTTGAGTATCGGTATATCCAGGAAGACGCCCGATCATGAGAGAGGGATTTGTTTTGTTCAAAAAGTAAACGAAATAATCATCTGATGCAACAGTTCCTTCAACAAACGGAAGTATTTTATTTTTCTCTTCGGAACCCTGTTCGTATCCTCTAAAATCATTTGTTCCGTCACCGACAAGAAGACAATATGCCAGTTTCTTTGAAGGATCAAATGCATAATAATCATAGACATAATTCAAAAAATAACGTATTGCAACAACGTCTGTCAATCCCCAGGAAAATTCATCATATACATCATTTATATTTACCACTAAAACATTCAAGTCATCATATTGATGATGAACATCAGCTAAATCCGTGGAAAGGTCCCAGAATTGTTCTGGTGTAATAATGATCGCTTCTGTATTCGCAAGCGTTGAATCGCTTCTCAGGTAGGAATCAGCTATAAGCGAACCATTTAAATACATCTGAGGTTTTAGTTTTTCTTCAATATCAGGAACGATGTAGCCACCGCTGTTGACAATGCAGAATTTAGTGTCTTCAGCTTCTGAAAGTGCATCGAATGATAGTGTTGAACCCGAAAGTTGGTAGTCAGTAATTTTAGCAACCTGATTAAACTCAGTTACTTTGAACAAACTTAATTCATTACTTGAAACATTCGTGACATTAACCGTATATTCAACATTGTCTTGCGGCAAGGTTAATGCAAGGTAGTCATTCTGCATTTTGAGATTTTTTGTATAGGACACTTCATAATAATCAAAATAGAGTGTCTGCGAACCTGAAGTGGTTTCAACAACCTTTAACTCGTTCTTACCGTTTGTTAGAAAATTACCGGTAAACGTTACTTTGGATGATGACCAAGTATAATCAGTTAAAAGTGTATTATTAACATACACATCTAAATAAGCTGAGTAAGGACGATAATTGAACCTGAGAGAGATTTGTTGAGGTTCTGAAGTATTGAGATCAGAAACATTAAAGTCAAAATATTTTGTGCTTGCACCGCTGCCCGTAAAACTCGACCAGTACCATACGATCTCAAGCGGATCAGTCCTGATTTGTTCTTCTTCAATATGTTCTGAGAAAATATATGTATTGAGTGATTCACGCTCTTTAGTATTTTCCGAAGAAAATGCTGGATTTTTTAAAAGAGAAAGATCTGTGTTATATGTAAGCCAATAAGTATTTTCTCCAGTGTAAGGATTGTAGTATTGATCATAATCCTCGTTCAAGTCAAATCCATTGGTTCCGCGAACATAAAAATATATCGTAAAATCAGAACCTGATTCTTTTACAAAAACTGGAATTTCTTCGAAAGGATAAAGTGTCGAATAAACTGAACGATTCTGCGAGAATCCCCCGCCATTGAATATCTTTATCTTATAAGGATCTAGATTGTCTACATCTGCACCAGCTTGAGAGAGATTCTGCTTGGTTATTTTACAAATGCCTTCATCTGAAATCTGTATTCTGAACCATCTGTGTGCCTGAGAAAACGGATTAAACTGCTTACCCTCTTCTGCTGCAGAACTCCAACCTTTAGCAACATCGAAGTTTATGATTGCATTCTTAAAGACCAATTCAAAATTTTCGTCTGTGAAAAGTGACTGCTTTTTGTTTCCAGATAAAGAAAATGATATATTGAGATTTTTGATTATTTTTAATGTGTTATTGTCAACAATGAACGGACGGATCGAAACTTTCACGACCTGTTGCTGTCTCCAGAAATATGGTTCGGAGATTTCAAGAATCTCTTTCGAATTTTCAAGCTGATATTTCTGCTTATCTAAATTGTAAACCGGACGATATGTGTCTTTGGAAGGGTCGTCAACAAATGCTGGGAAAGGTGCAATTGGAGCCTTGATATCAATGAAATGTTCATCTTTTGATAGAATCGTAGCATAGGTATTTCCATTAACAGGGACACCAACCAGGAATGAATAAATTGGCAGATCGATCTTTCCCTCGATCTCTTCCCGCATAAGATCAGGGCAATCAATATATACAAAGTCACTTTTCGAAATAAGTTCATATCCCGGCAGAGTGAATTCAATAGTTAGATTATCTGCATTAGATTTGATAACTGAAACCGGCGAGTGTGCCAATAATGGGCAGGAAATGAAAACACCCACCAGTAATACAATAATAGATAATCTGTTTTTATTCAAAATAGATTTTAGCTTGCTTCAAAGTTTTTTACAAATTTACTTAACCTTGATTTTTTTCTATCGGCATTATTGCGATGAATAACTCCCCTTTTCACTGCTTTATCAATAAGAGAATAAGCTTGCACTAACAATGATTCCATTTCCTTTTTATCAGTACTCTTCTTGATCTTCTTCATGATCGTACTTATGCTTTTTTTAACATAATGATTACGTTCCTTCTTTTTCTCGTCTGAACGCAATCTTTTTTCACAAGATTTATGATCTGGCATTCAATCTCCTAAATTATATAATTTGAGCAATAAAATTGCTGTATGTATTTATTTGTCAACCTTTGCAATGATGATTTTTATCTCCTCAACATCTTGATAACGAGCTTCTTCATAACAAATAGATTTAATAGGGAAATTATAAAAAAAAATAGAAGTGAGATAAGGATATTTTTTAAGAATATAATGTGAAGCATGCCAGTAATAATTGCGGCTGAGCCAAAGCTTAAGAAAATCACTTGATCACTTAATATTTCTATAAACATTAAAATAAGTCCAGTAACAATTAATAAAAGCCAGGCAGTCATTGAACAAAAGCTTTATTTCGTATCTTTATCTTCACTCTCATCTTTTTCTAAATGTTCCTCAACTTCACTCTTTGGTTTTCTAATATATTTTCTTTTTATCTTCTTGCGGTTGCCGTAATCATAACCATGGCCATATGATGAAGAACCATATCTACCATAACCACCATATCCACTATAACCACTATACCTTGAAGGTTGACCATGAGTTGTTTTAATACCAAGAACTGAAAAGAGTTTTGTAAAAAGTATTAGTATAAAATATATTACAAAAAGACCTATTGAAATAAAGAGTAGTGAAACAGCAAAAGTTATGAGGAAAGTCTTCAAAGCACTCTCGGTTACATCAGTTCTGGAAACAAAATGAGAAACTTCGATTTTTGCAAGGACGTTATTCATGTGCTGCTTTCTTTCTGCGAGAGTCTGTCTAAGTGAGTCGAGTATGTTGCTCTGCCGTTGCAAGTTTTCTTGAAGACTCTCTGTTTCATAAACACTGCGTACTTGAGAAAGATCATTTAATATTTTCTCTTTTACCTTTTCTTCATCCTTGATTCTTTGATTAAGAAATTCAGCTGAAGCTGATTCAGCCGATTGTACAAGTTCATCCGAGGATAACTCTTCATGGTCACGTAATGAAATAATAATACTTTTATATTTATCACGTGGTATTTCAATAAGTTTTGTTAAGTTATTTGATGAAATTTTCGAGTAAATTGTATTAAGATCATTTTCGATTATACAGTCATCGATCTCGTTTTTCAAATCCTTGATTTCTGGAGTTATATAGTTAAGTTCAACCTTGGTGTCATATTTTGAATGCTGGAACATTTCTTGAGCTTTTTTAGGTGCATGCCCCATTACATCGGAAGGTTTAAGAAAAGCATTGATTATATCCGATTTGTTAAATGCAATTATAAATGCTACAATAATTATACCAAGCATAATAAAATTCTTAATTCTTCTCGATAGATATAAAGATGCCATTATTTCTCCTTCGTTCCAATATGTTTATTAAGTTTTCTAATCTCTTTTTTGGAAATACATCCATATGTAACAGTTGCTATTACTAACAAAATAACTCCTAGGCTAACTGTAATGACTTTAATATTTACCCCTACAAACGATAATGAATTTATTTTGTCAACATCAATAATATAAAAATACATTCCAAGACTGATGATGATAACAGCAAGTTTACCATAAAAACTTGAGCTTGGAATTTGATGATGTTTCGTTATAAGCAAGTATCCTCCAACCAGGATCATGAGTTCCAATATTATGATTATATAAAATGCCCATCCTGGGAAACCTCTATAAACATAGAGATAAATAAGAACAGCTACAGTAAATATCTTGTCTATTACCGGATCAAGGATCTTGCCGATAGTTGTTGCCTGATGAAGTATTTTTGCCAGGAATCCATCGAGAACGTCAGTAAAACCGGCTAGTAGTATTAGAATAAATGCTTGAATGTTTTGCTGTCTGTTAAGAGCGACGAGTACAAAAGGTAAGATGATCAAACGAACCATTGTTACAATATTTGGAACAGACAGTACTGTCTTAGGATCAAAATCTGCTCGAGCGAATCCGTCTTTTTTTGTGTACATTAACCGATAAATTTTTCTCTTACTATTTTTGCAAAACTCTTGTCCGGCAACTTTATAAATCTTGATTGATATACAGATTTTTTTATCAATATTTCAATATTTTTATCTACAGCATCAACATTTTCACCATCAATTGCAATACAGACCTGGCTATCACCTTTGATGTAATTTATTGTAAGGGACATGTCAGCAGATAAGATGAATGGTTTGATAAACTGATTATGAGGATTTATCGGTGTTAAAAGTAATACATTCGTACTTGGAAAAGCTATCGATCCACCAGCTGATATATTATAACCGGTTGAACCAGTTGGTGTCGAGACAACAAGCCCATCAGCTTCGATATTAAAGAGGAATTCTTGATTTCCAAACACCTCAAAGGTAAGCATCTTTGGGTATATTCCTTTATAAAGAACACAGTCATTCAGGGCATATCGAATTTCAGCTCTATCAAGTGCGGGAAGATATTCTAAAACCATTCTTTCTTCGATTGAATATGAATCGTTCTTCAATGCTGAGATCACAAATTCAAACTCATGTTTATCACATTCAGACAGAAATCCAAGTTTGCCGTGATTGAATCCAAGTATTGGTATTCCCTTTTTCAGAACCAACTTTGAAGCGAGAAGAATAGTACCATCTCCTCCAAGTACAATAAGTGAATCAATATTATCTTTTGTAAATGCTTGAACATATGAAATATTCTCTAACCTGTCCCGCTTTTGGCTTCCTAAAAGTGAAACATTAAAGCTGTTCTTTACAAGAAACTCAATA
The DNA here is from genome assembly GCA_016932035.1 of Candidatus Cloacimonadota bacterium. Lineage (NCBI taxonomy): Bacteria > Pseudomonadati > Candidatus Cloacimonadota > Candidatus Cloacimonadota bacterium. The sequence goes on along the minus strand of JAFGDR010000023.1, from coordinate 36,438 downwards.
TGGGATTGGAGTTTTTGAATATTTTTAAACAACGTTGGATTATAGAATATTCCGATATTTTGCATAGAGTGAGAAATGCCGATATGCGGCAGTCGTGTCAACAAAAATGGAATTTTAGGATTTTTTTTGAAAATGTTGACATGCGAGAAGAGTGCTTCGGATTATATCATCCTAATTTACAGAATATGTGAAATCTAAACGGAGGATTAGTCCTAATTGGTAAGGCAGCGGTCTTGAAAACCGCCGGGCTCTGCCCTTGGGGGTTCGAGTCCCTCATCCTCCGCCATTTTGTTCTTTTAGGAGAGGTGACCGAGTTGGCTTAAGGTGCGCGCCTGCTAAGCGTGTGTAGGAGTAACATCTTACCCAGGGTTCGAATCCCTGCCTCTCCGCCATCTATAGAAATGTGGGTCGTCGCCAAGTGGAAAGGCACAGGGTTTTGGTCCCTGCATCCGGAGGTTCGAATCCTCCCGACCCAGCCATTTATAACCATGGGGTGTCGTCTAATGGCAAGACAGCAGACTCTGGATCTGCCTATTGGGGTTCGAATCCCTGCACCCCAGCCATTTATTATGTAGGAGCTGATGAGAACAAAGAAAAACTATTTCCCTTTTGGGTATATCTTACCAGCCTTTTTGATAGTATTTGCTTTCCGTCTCATTCCAATAGTACTCTCATTCATCATCAGCTTCTTTAAATGGACAATTCATGGTCCCGAACAATTTATAGGATTCCAAAACTACTTAAAACTTTTCCAGGATCCCGGATTCTGGCAATCACTTCTCAATACATTTTATCTTGTAATTTTTGTCGTTCCATCAACATTAATTCTCTCACTCTTTTTTGCCAATCTTTTGAATAGAACAAAGAAACTATCTAGTCTCTTCAGAACAACCTATTTTATTCCTACCGTCACTTCTCTCGTTGCGATTTCAATCCTATGGAAACTCATCTTCTCACCTCAGGGTGGATTGATGAACCATATGCTTAGTTTCTTTGGAATTCACGGTCTCGATTGGCTTTCCGAACCACGAGGAATATTCACGCTACTTTTTGGATCGATGGGCATCGATATTCCAAAAGCACTCGGAGGACCTTCACTTGCACTTTTCGCGATCATTATTGTCAGCGTGTGGAGAAGTTTGGGATACAATACGATCATCTATCTTGCTGGACTTCAAAACATTCCTGAAGTATATTACGAAGCTGCTGAAATCGACGGTGCAAGCAAATGGAGGCAGTTCTTCAAAATAACTGTTCCTCTTATCTCCCCTACAACATTTTATGTGCTCATAATGACAACGATAACAACATTCCAGGTATTCTCCCAGGTGTACTTGATGACAGGACCACCAATAGGAGGACCACTCGGTACAACAAAAGTTATCGTGTATTATATTTTTGAAACAGGTTTTGGGGAATCTCAAAACTTGAGTTATGCCAGCGCAATTGCGCTTGTCCTCTTTATTATCATCCTTTCACTGACCCTTCTGCAAAAACAGCTCGAGAAAAAGGTGCAGTACTGATGCTGAAAAAATATTTCGGAAAAGGTTTCTCATATTTCATGCTCATCCTCTGCGGACTGATCATGGTTGTACCTTTCATCTGGATGGTATCTACATCCTTAAAATCGCAAACAACGGTTAATAAAGGAAGCGTGGGGTTTATACCAATCGAGTTCGTGAACTATTATATTCATGATGGCAAGAAAGAGCATTGTGAGATCGTTGCAAAAGAAGAGAACCTTACGGTTATTAATATTTACGATAAAGATGGTAAAACTTTCAGAGAATCCTATGTTAAAGTTCCATCTGAAGAAATCAAGTCTTCCAAACGAATAAAATTTCACTGGGATAATTATGTCGAAGCATTTACAAAAGTTCCATTCGGCAGATATTTCCTGAACACACTTATCGTTTCGTTTTCGGTCCTGATAGGAGTATTGATAACATCCTCATTAGCTGCTTATGCTTTTGCACGGATGAGGTTTAAGGGACGAGACTTCATATTTTATCTTTTCATCAGCATGATGATGGTTCCTCAACCGATATACCTTATACCATCATATTTTCTTCTAACAAAACTCGATTGGATAAACACTTACCAAGCTCTGATCGTTCCTTGGATCGCAAATATATTCAGCATTTTCCTGCTCAGGCAGCAATTCAAGACAATTCCCCAAGATCTTTTCGACGCAGCAGTCATTGATGGGTGTTCACAATTTGGTATTTTGTGGAGAGTCGTCTTGCCGATTTCAAAACCAATTCTCGCAACAACAGCTATCTTTTCCTTGATCGGCAGCTGGAACAGCTTCATGTGGCCATTGGTTATGACCAGCAGCGATAATCTGAGAGTACTCCAGGTGGGTCTTTCCTACTTTGCTCAGGAAGCGTCTTCAAGCACTTCACTTCTTATGGCTGCATCAACATTCTCGATTGCACCTCTTCTCATTCTCTTCCTTTTTGCCCAGAGACAAATCATTTCAAGTTTTGTTACCAGCGGTTTGAAAGGCTAAAAACTTTACAGCATTTCACCCCTTCATAAAAATCAAAACATGGAATTAGAAAAAAATTTACTTATTACAGACATTGGCAGTACAACAACAAAAGCTGTCCTTTTCCAAAAGAATAACTCATTATATACACTTACTGCTCTTAAAAATGTTGGTACAACAGTAGAGAGTCCACAGGAAGATGTTAAGATAGGAATCTTTAAAGCTATAAAACAGATCGAGGAGGAGAACCATATATCGCTTCTACACAAGAATGCTTCTTCACAAAGCCTTCATTTTTCTGAAGATACACTTTATCTGACGACGAGTAGTGCCGGAGGTGGACTGCAGATTCTTGTGTTCGGTCTGACATTATTCGATTCAGCTAGCAGCGCCAAACGAGCTGCGTATGGTTCCGGAGGTGTTATACTCGACACCTTTGCTATTAACGATAACAGAACTGCTGTTGAGCAAATGCAGCTCATCCGTTTGCTGCGACCGGATATCATCCTCTTTTCGGGTGGAACTGATGGTGGGAATATAAGCAGTATTGTACGAATGGGTGAACTCCTTTCACTCGCTCATCCTAAACCAAAATTTGGAGATAAGACAAAAATCCCGCTTGTTTATGCCGGCAATAAAGATGCACAATCCTTTATTCAATCGCTTTTTTCAGAGAAGTTTGAACTTTATATTGTACCAAATCTTCGTCCAACTCTCCAAGATGAAAATCTTCCACCAGCCCAGGAAAAGATACACCAGCTCTTCATGGATAATGTGATGGAACAAGCGCCCGGATATGGTGATTTGAAAAAAGTCGTTGCAGGTGATATCATTCCAACACCATCTGGAGTTATCAATACGCTGAAAATTGTCAGTGAAGAATTAGGAAAGAATGTAATTTCAGTTGATATTGGTGGCGCAACGACTGACGTTTTTTCAAATATACTGGGAAATTATCACCGAACTGTAAGCGCAAATTATGGAATGAGTTACAGTATATCGAATGTAATGAAAGATGCAGGATTCGATAATGTGCAGAAGTGGCTACCCGATAGTATTAATGAAAATTACTTAAGAAATTATATTTCGAATAAAATGCTCTATCCTCTTTATGTGCCTGATGATGATATTCAGATTGCAATCGAACATGCAGTTGCACGTGAAGCGATCCGCCTGTCCAAAGACCAGCATATGAAGATGCATTTTAATACTCAAAATATTGGGATTCTTGATCGCTTAAAACACATGGACCTCGACAAATTCCTTGAATGCTTCTATGTTGAAAAGCTTGAGTCGAAGCGTTCCTTTCATATGAAAGATATTGGCATAATGATCGGTGCTGGTGGCGTACTTTCAAATGCACCATCCGAAAAACAATCTCTATTGACCATCTGTGATGGACTGAAACCTTCCGGAATTACAGAGGTCTGGCGGGATAATCATTTCATTTCACCTCATCTCGGAAAACTCAGTGAAATAGATCGAGAAATTGCATGTGAACTTATACATAAAGAGTGTTTTCAAAAAATCGGTCTATGTATTCATCCGATTTATAAACAGATGAAACCAAATCGAAAAGTAATGGATATTAGCATACAAGATAAAACGTATTCTATTCTTTCAGATGAAATGAAATATATTCCGAATGATCAGAAAGAATCTCGCAATATCTCAATCAAACTCGAGAAAGGCTTTTCTTTAGGCAATAACGATCATGAATTTGAATTGGATACTGAACTCCCCCTCTTGATCGATACCCGTTTCAAAGAAAATACTTTCTTTGAGCAATATAATAAAGAGCTTGATTTATTCAAAGAAGACACATCCAATAAAAAAATCGAAGAATGTTTCTCATCATTTTTTGAACATAAATCAATTGAAAATGGCACATTCACAATCAAACGGGAACTACCATATGAAGGTGAACTATTTGTTCGCAAGGGTGATCCGGTTACGTATGATACTCTTATCGGTGAGAATAAATATGCCCCGCCAAAGATCTATGTGCTCTCTCTGTTTACACTTGATTATCTTGACCTCACACCCGGACTCATGGAGAAAAGTATTTGCATTAAAGAGGGAGAGTCGGTAAAATTCAATCAGAAGATTCTCGATATTGCAGATCGTGGAGTTATATCAGCTTTTTCTGGTAAGAGCAGCACGTACAGGACACCTGTAAGAGGTACGATTGAACATATCAATTTCGAAACTGGCACGATCATTCTACGCGAAATCCAGGATTATTCGACCAAACCTTATAAAGTAAATGTGGCGAAAGAACTGAAAATCAATCCAAAACATATCAAAGGTTACCTAAAAAAGCATGAAGGAGATTTTATCGAAACCTATGAACCGCTTGCAGCAAGACTTGAGAAAGATTTCAGTCATGTGATACCATCACCGACGACTGGTGTCATAACTGATATTGATATAGAAAATGGAACTGTTACGATTCAGTATAAAAATGAACCATACAAACTGTTGGCTCATGTGAGCGGAGATGTTATCGATGTTGAGGATAATGTATCAGTTATGATACAGTATAACGGAAGTATTCTCAACGGGATTATCGGATTCGGTCGCGAAAGAACAAGCAATATGATGATCCTATCAAAACCGGTTCTCGAAAAAGATAAATGTAAAAATACCATTCTTATTTGCTTCGATAAAATCGATTATGAATTTCTCAAATTGTGTGCAGAAAGTGATGTTGGGGGTGTTATCGCTCCGTCCATCGATAATAAAGACCTCGTTTCATTCATCGGAGAAGAGATCGGTGTTGCACTCACGGGAAATGAGGTTATACCGTTCCCGATAATATTGACAGAAGGTTTCGGTGATTTCAGAATGAATGCCGTCTTTGAAGACTTCTTCAGAGAACATCATCATAGAAAAATATATATGAATGGTCATACCCAGATTCGCGCTGGAGTAGTAAGACCAAAAATAATTGTATTTGATTAAAATGAAAAAACTACATATCATCATAAAAGGCATTGTACAGGGTGTTGCATTTCGATATTTTACAACCTATAATGCACGTCAGTATAATCTGTATGGATATGTAAAAAATCTTTATAACGGAGAAGTTGAAATCAAGGTCCAGGGCGATGCCGAAAACCTGGAACCCTTTATTGATAAAATCAAATTAGGACCTCCTTCAGCACGCGTTGACAACATCATCATTGAAGAAGACCCGGAACAAACTGAATATGATTCATTCGAAATTGTATACTAAACTTATTATTCTTTTTTTATGCCTTCTATTGCTTGGATTTTCTCCAAATCCAACATATATTACTGAATCCGATGATTATCATGTTGTAAAAAAAGGAGATACCCTATACTCAATAGCTAAGAAGTACGAAACAACTGTAGATGCTCTTAAAAGGATAAATAATCTTCCATCAGATAAAATTCTCATTGGACAAAAAATATATTTATATAGTAAAGAGCACCCACAACAGTATTATGTTACAAAAAAGGACATTCCTTCATCCGGTTATCATGTTATTCAAAAAGGTGAGACACTTTATAGGATCTCTAAGATGTATTCCATTCCTATCGAACAATTGATGGAATGGAACCAACTTTCATCCTATACGATTAAAGCCGGGGAAAAATTACTTTTAAATGGTACAACAATTCAAACCACAACTGTTACCACACCTATAAAGCAATATGAGCCGAAAAAAATAGACAAACCTCAACCAACTCAAGAAAAGATCGAAACACCCAAGGTTCAAACCACACAGACCAAGAAACCAAAATATCATGTTGTTAAAAAGGGTGAGACACTTTATAGAATTGCATCAACCTACAGCTTGTCAATATATGAATTAAAGAACTACAACAGCTTGAGTTCTGATAATATTTTTGTAGGACAGAAGCTCTATCTTGCCCCACAATCCAAGGATGATAATTCAAAATATACGATTCCTAAACCGGTAATAAAGAAATCTGAATTCCAGAAATACGGTATCATATGGCCTTGTACAGGGCAGATCACATCTGGCTTCGGCACTCGTGACGGGAAACCACATAAAGGTTTGGATATCGCATGCCCTGAAGGCACTCCATTAAAAGCAGTGTTAGATGGTGAAGTAGCTTATTCGGGAAAACAACGCGGCTATGGAAATGTCATCATTCTCAAGCATGATAACAGCATTATGACGGTGTATGCACATAATCAGGAAAATCTTGTTAGTAAGGGTGATAAGGTTAAAAAAGGGGAAATCATTGCAAAGGTTGGAATGACCGGCAATGCAACAGGTGCGCATGTTCATTTCGAGGTTCGGCTGGATGGACGGGCCTACGATCCGTTGCAGTTTTTGCCTTAATGAAAAAATTACACGTTTATCTCAATAATTTTTGAGAATTTATTTCAATAAAAATAATTGACTTTTTAAGTAAATATTTTCTGAAGTGTAATATAAGTCATTTATTATGAACTTTAAAAGGAGAAAAAAATGAAAAAAATTGTTATTATTATTTTGTTTCTTTTTATCTGTTATTATTGTTATTCACAAACCTATCATTCGGGCACGATTTCAACTGATGAAACCTGGTATGCTGATGATAATCCTCATATCTGCACTGGTGACATTACAATAAGTTCTATTTCACTTCCAACTTTAACTTTAAAACCTGGTGTGATCGTAAAATTTGATCCGGGAAAAACTATGATTATTGGGAATGCATCAAATCCCAGTTATGCAGGAGGTTTGATTGCAGTGGGAACAGAAGACAGTCTGATAACTTTCACTTCAAATGCTGCAGCACCTGCTCCGGGTGACTGGGACTACATCGAATTCAGAAATTGTTGTATAGATGCAAATTGACAACTCGAATATGCTACAATTGAATATGGTGGTGCAGCATCAAATCACTGTGGTTTATACATTCATGATACAGCAGTTACAACTGACAATGTTACCTTTCAAAATAATTTTGGGGCCGGTATAATTTTCACAAACCTATCTGATAATTCAATTCGACCCGATATTACTAATTGTTCGTTTAACGGAAACACTGATTATCCTATTCAAATGTATGCTAATGATATTTCTGCACTTGGAACAGGAAACACTTTTTCCGGGAATGGGACAAATGAGATTTTTGTTTATGGAGAATCAATATCAGATGATCAGATTTGGATAAACCAGGGAATTCCGTATTATATTACTGGTGATCTAAACTTATTTACTGAAGGGGGTGTTACTTTAAATATCGGATATGGTACTGTACTCAAATTTGCAGCCAATAAAGATTTCACAATTGGTAACGTTTCAAATGCATCTTATTGGGGAACCCTTAATGCAACCGGTGTTGAATTTATCGGATCTGTGGACACCACCGGTTACTGGAATGGATTGATTTTTAATAATTATACAAATGGTGGAGTATTATCCGGCTGTACTATTAAGAACGCAGGTTACGGTTATTCTAGTAGGTCTGTTTTTATAACTACTCATGAAACTTTCTCTCAACAAACTATAACAGGTTGTCAGATTTTAGATGGACAAGGAGACGGATTGTATATAGATAATGGTAGTCGACCAACTATTTCTGGTAATACAATCTCCGGGAATACAGAATATCCCATATCGATCTATGCAAATGACGCAGGATCAATCGGACCAAATAATAATCTTACCGGAAATGGATCTGATGTTATCGAAGTGAGAAACGGAGTATTGGATGAATCACAAACCTGGAATGATCATGGAATTCCATATTTAATAACTGATTCCTTCCTCATTCATGGGACCACAAATCCTCATCTACAAATTATGTCAGGTTGCACTATACAATTACAAGATGGAGATTACATTCAAGTCGGGAATACTACCAACGCTTCATATCAAGGATCATTAACAGCGGAAGGCGTAACCTTTACTCGATCAGATGTTGGCGTTATTCATAGGGGGATATTTTTTGCTAATTTTTGTGATGATGCAAACTGTAGCTTAACAGACTGTATTGTTGAATATGGCGGTTATGCTGATACTTATAATGCAGGAATTATCATAACTCAATCAGCTCCCACTTTACATCATGTTACTTTCCAGAATAACGATGGGTTCGGTTTAAGGATTAATGATATTACTGAGGGTGATCCCTTACCCGAAGTAATAAATTGCAGATTTTACAATAATACTGAACATCCTATAAAAGTATATGCTTCCGACTTAGCCTGTCTGAAAGAGAATAATGTTTATTCTGGAAATAATCCTGATCAAATCTATGTATCTGGTGATAAAATAAATTATGACACAGAATGGATAAACCAGGGAATTCCTTATGATGTTTATGGAGACATTGATGTCTGGAATGATACTAATCCACATTTAATAATGAATTCCGGAATTACTTTATTGTTTGGCTCTGGAAATAATATGACAATTGGTAATACTACAAATGGCTCATATCTTGGATCACTTGAAGCTAGCGGTGTTACATTTACCGGTAAAACCGAAACACCCGGTGATTGGACTGGATTAATATTCAACAGATTCATTAATCCTGGTTTATGTGAACTTGATAAATGTACAATCGAGTATGCTGCTACAAATGTCTTATGTACTAATTCCTCACCTTTGATAAAACAATGTGTTATTACTAATGCTCAAGATTATGGAATAAAAGTTTATGGCAGTCTTGCTGCTCCAAATGTTTATAAAAATTCAATTAATAATAATGATATTGGAATATATTGCTCAACTTCCGCTGATCCTCTTATCGGGGGTGACACAGGAAATGCAAATTCAATTATTAATAATACTATCTGTGGTGTACAAAACACAACAAGTTCTGTGACTGTAGATGCAACCTATAACTGGTGGGGTGACCCAACAGGTCCCTATAATGCAACGACAAATCCTGGTGGACTTGGGGATACAGTTAGTGATTATGTAGATTATGGAAATTATCTTACTACCCCCCTATCAGAAGCACCCTCTTTATTTGATCTGCTCTCTCCTGCAAAAGGTGATACACTCTGGTCATTTGATTCAGTTCTTGATTGGGAAGTTTCTATAGATCCCACACCAAATGATACAGTAAAATATCGTCTTGAATTAAGCACATCAGCCAAGTATAATACTTCAAGCAAGGATACAATTAATGACATTGAAACCAGTCATTTCCTTTTAAGTGATGAGGAAATTGAGGATGATACGAGGTACTGGTGGAAGGTTACAGCTTATGACCTTATTGGACTGGAAACCAATTCCAATCAACAGGACTGGTATTTTGATGTTTTTGTAATTGATCCTCCAAATGACTTCACATTGATTTCTCCGCTAAACGACGCAACAGTCTACGAAACATCAGTTATGCTAACCTGGAATGCAGCAACAGATCCCGATCCGGGTGATAGCATTTATTATACAGTATATCTCGATGTAACTGCAGCATTTTCCGATCCTGATTCTGCTGTAACTACTGAAACTGGTGTATATACTCCATTCTGTCAGCCAGGAAATCTATTCTATTGGACAGTCAAAGCAACAGATTCTTACGGATTGAGTACGTATTCCAGCGTACGAAGTTTTTATGTAGATCCTTCAGCAGGACCACGACCTCCCGCATGGGTTACTCTTTCAAAAAATGGTAATGATTTTGATTTAGGTTGGGAAATAACTCCTGGATCTGACAATTATACTATTCAACATTCAACTGATCCCTATACAGGATTTACATATCTTGGATCCTCTGCTACAAATTCATTTACTCATGTAAACGCAGCCCAAACATATACAGAATCCTATTATCGGATTATTGCTATTGATGATGATCTGGATCTGATACTTTTCTGGAGAGATCTGTCTGGTAATAGATTGGAATAGAATTTATATAATTTGATGATAATATAATGCCCTATTATTTAGGGCATTTTTTCTATCTAACGTGTCTTGATAACCTTTCCTGTTATATGATTGCTTTCACCTAATCTGTACAAATATACACCGCTTTGTAAATCTATCCCATCCTCATCAGTCCCATCCCAAACTACTTCACACATTCCCAAAGTGGGGTTCGGGAACGAGGAAACATTGAGAGTGCGCACAAGCTGCCCCTTTATGTTGTAAATTTTAATTCGTGTTGATTCGCGCAAATTCGCGGGTGCATATGATATTGTCGTCGAGGTCGAGAAAGGATTGGGATACGCAGTGATGATCGATTTGATCTGCATTTCATCTTCAACAGCATATCCCTGCCATTCCAACGCTCCCATATCGATCCTACCGCCATAGATTCTATCATTACCTGTAAAATCTAATAAAGGAAGATAAAGATTCATCGTATCAAGTGTTCCTGTATTTATACACGGTGAGTTATGAGAAAGTGAATAGGGATATTCAGCATAATAGTCAAAAAGAGGATTGTCATCGATGTTGCCTTCTCCCCCATGACCGTATTCTATGATATTATATGATGTATAGAAATCTTTACATTCAGTTATTTGACCTTGGACAATGTACTGAGTAGCATTATCCCATATAATGTTATTTATGATTCGAGGTTTTGAAATGAATGACTGCACTGCACCTGTTCGGTAATTTATATCATTATTTAGTACATAGTTATCAACGATTGTATTATTGAACAATCTCGGAAAAGAATAGGCACTATAGATTGGTGAACCGCCAATAAAAGCATAATTTTTGTCAAAAATGCAGCCAATTATCCAAGGAGATGATTGATAATCCACACCTAATACCGATCCATAGTCTGCACAATTTTGAGTAAAGGAGCAATTTTCAACGAGTAAATTAGAATAGTTATATAATGAAAACACACCACCTTTTACTGAATCGTCAAAAGCTTTTGAATATTCGAAATCACAATATGCGAAGAATGATCTATCATTTAACGGAGAAGTATTATGAAACCTGATACAATTCCAGGCTCCAGTCGTTGATGAATCAGGTATAAAGTACTCCGGATGAGCAGATGTAAAAATTATTCTTCCGTCAGCTTTCCCTATTGCCTCTATACTTCCTTTGCAATCGATAGAATAAAAATCCTGGAATTCGATCCTCGTTGAAGGTGCTATTGTGAGAATCGTTTGGTCTGCAATTTTGATATCTCCTATTACTTTTATCGTATCTGCCTGCCAGAATGTATGCTCATTAATGATTCCAGATACTTCTATGGAATTTCTCTTGTTATACTTTTCGTAAGTTAAGGATGCTTTTTTTGAATCGTCATAAAAATTGATTCTCTCGTCTGAAAATATTTGGCAACCATATCCTTCTGCTGGAGAACCGGGTATCACTCGATAATCTCCATTCTCCGGATCAATAAGTTGAGGATCGATACCAATTATATTACTTGATGCAGCCCAACTGACCACCTGCGGAACGGTTCAGCCATACTCGCAAAGTGCGACAAAATGTTTGGTCAAGTCCGCATTTACAACAGGATCGGAATGAAACGACCAGTTATTCAGCAGAACAGGAACTCCATAGGTTGAATAAAAGACACTGATGCAGACATTTGCTCCAGTTGGTAAATATTCAAGTGAGGTACCATGCAGATAATGAAAATCCCAACCTGTATCTACTGCGTCGACAATCAGGTTTCTCGCTATAGTGATATTTCCACCAGCTCCTTGTAATCGTATTCCATAATCTTGAGGTTTAAAAAATGTACAGTATTTTACATATCCTGAAGGATATATCTCGTCAGGAGGAAGATTGATGCCGCGATACCGTATATTTCCATTGATGATGATACAATTGTCTATATCGAGTTTATTCGTGCAATATGAAATGCAGATCTCTTCGCCCTGAAGATTAAGTATTGCACCGTTCCCAACGATCCTTACATCCATCCCGATCTCATCAGAAAGTTCAGCAGTTATGGGATCGAATATCTTTCCGATCAGCAAGCCGCCCGTGTATGTAACACCTGTTTCCAATACCATGTATTTATCATAATCATCATATGCAGGAGCAACTTCATACACCTCTTTTAATGAAGAACTCGCGAGAGTACTTCCAAAAGAAAGAAACAAATATCCAATTAAAATGAGTTTTCTAATCATATAAACCTTTTGATTTCTTCATCAAAAGATAAATTATTGGTCAAGTATTAAGCATACATTTTCAGGAGTTTTGAATTTTAGAAATATTTTTGCATTTGAAAAACTGGAATTTAGCAAACTTTTCAGCTCATTGCTAATTTTTTATATTATCATAAAAAAATTCTTGACGCATCTTCTGTTGCACCATACATTTTTCTATAAATCAAAATGAAAAATCATAACGGAGGTATAATGAAAATTAAACCTATTGATGATCGCGTTCTTCTTGAGACAATTGAATCGGAAGAAAAGAAAATCGGTAACATTATCATCCCAGACACAGCAAAAGAAAAACCACAGATCGGCAAGATCATTGCAGTTGGAAATGATGAAGACCTGCAGAAACTCGTGAAAAAGGGTGATAAGGTTGTTTATGCAAAATATGGTGGCACTGAGATCGAACTTGAAGGTAAAAAATATCTCATCGTGCAACGTTCCGATATCTTAGGAATTATCGAATAAGTTAGTAATTATTAACCAAGACCTTTGTGGTTACATACCTCAAAGGTCTTTTTTTTAGACAAGCCAGTAACGATTCTGAGCACCTCGTTTTATCAGCCCTTTGAATTCCATTTGAAGCAGGATACTCGATAGCTTTGAGGGATTCTCTCCTGTGAGTTCCACCATTCGATCTAAACTAAGATTTTTCTCATTCTTTATGAGAAGTTTGTAAATTTGATCTTCTTCATCAGAAAGTTTTACTTTTGGTTTCTCGACTTTCTGTTTTGAGTCGCTTGTTAATTGTAATGTCAGTTGATATTCTTCGAGAATATCCTCTGAGCAACTGACTATTTTTGCACCTATCTTTATGAGATAATTAGGACCTTCGCTCTGAGGTGAGTTAATATTTCCAGGTATTGCATACACATCCCGATTCTGTTCTAATGCATATTTTGCAGTTAATAATGCACCACTCGTTTTAGCACCCTCCACAACTAAAGTGCCTTTACTCATCCCGCTGATTATACGATTTCTATTTGCGAAATTCCATGCTTCAATTTTCTCTCCAAGAGGAATCTCTGATATTAATGCTCCATTTGCTAACACTCTATCAGCAAGTTTTCTGTTAGCTGTAGGATATATTATGTCCAGTCCTGTTCCAAAAACAGCAATTGTCCTTCCACCTGTTTGTAAAGCTTCTTCATGAGCTGCAGCATCAATACCGTATGCGAGACCGCTTACTATCGTAAAACCTGACAGTGTAAGTTTCGGTACTATTTTTCTTACAGCTATCTTACCATATTGTGTTGGCTTTCGTGTTCCTACGACCGCGAAAGCAAGTTCGTCTTCGGGCAGCAGTTGACCTTTTATATAGAGCAATATCGGTGGATTGTATATGTATTTCAGCAATCGAGGATATTCATCATCAAGGATAGAGATAAGATGTACATTATGTTTTTCGAGTAGTTGAGATTGACGTTCCACAAATTCTTGTTGGTCGAAATGGATAATATTCTCAACTACCTTCTGGGGAATATAAGATATTTCTATTAACTCGTCCTTTGATGTTTTGAAAATTTTGCCGGGATTATGATATTTTGTAAGAAGTTTTTGTATTGTTTCTGAGCCGAGTCCTTTTACGGTAACTATACGTAGCCAGTCATAGTATTCAGATTTTTCCATCAATTACTCCATTCATACAAATACATATTATATAGCCAAGATTTCCTTAATAGTATATTTCAACCGATCGAGATTATCTCCGCTGACAGCTGAAATCGCTAGCACAGGACACTCGCATTTTTTCTTTAATTCATTCTCTTTCTTTTTGATGACGGCATCTTTCAGTTCCGGATCAAGAAGATCGGTTTTATTCAAGACGATTAACTTCTCTCTTTTATCAAGATTCGAATTATAAAGATGCAATTCATTATGTAAAATCTCAAATTTCTCACCAACATTATCAGACGTTATATCGATAAGAAAGAGGAGTACCTGCGTGCGCTCTATGTGTCTTAAAAACTGCAAACCAAGTCCCTTACCTTCGTGTGCATCTTCTATGATGCCTGGAATATCTGCTATCACAAAGGTTTTATAATCATCAACCTTAACAACCCCAAGGCACGGTTCGAGAGTTGTAAATTCATAGTTTGCTATCTTTGGATGTGCAGATGATAAATGGCTGATAAGAGTCGATTTCCCGGCATTTGGAAAGCCAACTAATCCCACATCTGCCATGAGTTTGAGAACAAGTTCATAATACTTATCTTCCCCTTCCTTTCCGGGAGTTATCCTTCTCGGCGCCTGATTTGTAGAAGTTTTGAATGTTGCATTTCCCTTTCCACCTTTTCCTCCGTGAGCAAGTATAACATCTTCATTATCTTCTGATAGATCAGCAATTTTAACTTTTCTGTTACTCTGTTCATCAATCTCATAAATCTCTGTTCCCCGAGGAACCTTGAGAACAATACTTTCCCCATCATGACCGGTCTTATTACCTCCCATTCCATGTTGACCCTTGTTTGCAAAAAATCGCTTATTATAGCGGAAGGCAAGAAGAGTATTCAAGTCAGAAGAAGCAATTGCAATGACATCTCCCCCCTTTCCTCCATCTCCACCATCAGGTCCACCTTTTGGGATGAATTTCTCTCTGCGAAAGCTCAAGCATCCATTACCCCCATTTCCACCTCTTACATGAATTTTTGCATAATCAATAAACATATATCACCTTTTGATTTAACAACATCGAACACCGATTGAAGATTTTGATTTTAATAAATCCTTAATTATCATTCGATATTCTTATCTTAATAACAAGCATTTTTCAGTCGCCAAAAATCTGTTCTTCTCAAATACTGAATAGAAATATATTCCATTCGCTGCATTTTTCCCTAACATATCCTTCCCATCCCAAACAACACTAGATCCAAAATCCAGATCCCTAAATCCCAATTCTCGTACAAACTGACCTTTTACATTAAATATTTTGATTTTACAATCTGAAAGATTTGTTTTCATCGAAAAGGAGATATTGGTCGAATTATTAAATGGGTTAGGAAAATTCTTAAGATTCGATATTATTTCAGGATTATGTGGATTATCATCTATACTAACATTCGGGAGCGGTCCGTAAGAATTTTCTTCATATTTGACCGTTGCACCGGCAATCTGCTCATTAGTTCGAATCTGGTAAAAATAATAATCATTTGGATTCGATATCATTGGCTCATTTATCTGCGATTTCCAATCACCCCACTCGATCAATCCCACATTATCAAACCAAGCGTATGATGTTCCATTATATGGAGGTTGTGATACGAGTAAAATATCAAAATAACTCGTAAGCTCGGGTACGGTGAGTTCTTTATGATAATATGTCCAGTCGGTATCTCCACTTATCCAATCTGAAATATATTCCGAGCCAAGCATTGTAGTGTACCAACGATATTGATAATACCTGATCTGTATCGAAACTGCCTTCGCATCGTGTGTTTTGATATAGCCGCTTAATGAATAATTTGTGGAATCGGAATATCTTCGAATCCTTCCTTCAAGATTAGTTGAAAGGTTGTAATAATTATTTTCATCCCATGTATGCGCGATCGATCTTTCACCTTCAAAAAAAACTGTATTGTCATAAAACTCATCTGATTCGTTCATGTCCCACATGGTACATCCCTCATCCTCCATATTGCCAA
Organism: Candidatus Cloacimonadota bacterium; assembly: GCA_016932035.1. Lineage (NCBI taxonomy): Bacteria > Pseudomonadati > Candidatus Cloacimonadota > Candidatus Cloacimonadota bacterium. Next base: position 20,216 of record JAFGDR010000023.1, on the reverse strand, counting down.
ACCAGACCAAATCTCTTCCAACTCGATATTCCCAATTTCTCTGTGGAGTAATAGAACTCATCATAGATATATTGCCCATATGATCAATTCGCTGAGGATCTGAAATGTATCTATCATTTTCCAGCTCTAACGAAACATTCTCTGTTTTTACATGCGTTAGAATATCCATTGAGAGTGTGTCGAGGATAATCCTTCCGTACACACTATCTCGATTTACATACATGTATGTATCGAGTTCTTTTGAACGGAATGCGAGATAGTCTAAAATATGCAGACCGAATTCGCCCAAAGCCGGCTGCGGTATCCAGTCATCGATGAATGCTGGTTTTACACAATAATCATAAAAATCGTTCTCATTTATTTTTGCATTGAGTATCATGGTCGGCATGGTTTCAGGATAGGTCAGGTCAAATACAAAATTACCAAGTGAATGAGCGATCAGTTTGTTATTATACACCTCGAAACCCTGAATAATGTGCGGATGATGACAGATCACAAGATCAGCACCGGAATCGATGGCATGTTGCCGAATTGCTCTATCCCACATATGCGGAATATCTGCCTTTGGATTGTATCCCTCATCCTGATAAGGATTAAGCTCTTCTGATTTGTCATACTCACCACCCGGAGCAAGCGAATATTCACTTCCTGCATGCATTTCGATGATCTGATAATCCGATATGTCATCCACTTCATCTATTTGCTGCGTGAGATAGTACGGTGTGAGATAGGCAAATCCCGGCTTATTGAATCCGGCATTCAAATATGGCTGATAATTATTATACTGTCCGGTTCTGTCGCTTGATGCAAGAAAGGCAAACGTGATCCCATTCTGTGTATAAAGAATCGGTGTATATGCTTCATAGGAATCTGCACCTGCACCCGATGACAGAATCCCGTTTTGATTTAAAACATCCTGCGTCTGCTGCATGCCGGTAAGCATATAATCAAGGATGTGATTGTTTGCGAGCGTTACGATATCCACACCTGCGTACACGAGCCCATCTACATTATCAGGATCTCCCCGAAAATAAATCGGCTTTGTCGGATGATGGGTTCCCTGATCAGTGAGTGGACATTCCAGATTTGCCACAGTCACATCTGCTGCATTTCCCAATAAGTGAAGTGTTGGTTCAAAGATTGCTTCTACGCCATAGGTTTGAATGATTCCACCTGCATTTTCATATCCTCTCGCAAGGAGAATATCCCCTACGAAGTTCATAGTAATAGGAAATGATGATGTTCCCGGTTCCGGCACGATCTGGCAATTCCCCCTTCCGATCATGCCTGTATCATCTGTCACTTCGAGTAATACATTGTAAGAGTGATCATCATAAATATTATAGGTGTGTGCTGGATTTTCTACAGAACTGGTATCTCCATCTCCAAAATCCCAATGATAGCTAAGGATGTCACTATCCGGGTCGAAGACATCTGAGTAGAACTGAACATCAAGATTGCGGTTTCCAAACTTATCTGTGTATTCTTTCCCCTGAGATGACCATATTTCGACATCAGGAATTATAGGAAGATCTTCCGTAATATTGATAATATCATCAAAATAGACCACGCCATCCGGATCAGTATCGAGATCATTGATGAAGAGGAGTGCTGTAATGGTTGGATAATACTCGAACCACGCAAACCAGTCATCAGCAACCGGCAGCATGTATGTATCCCACTCCTGTTCCGGGAAAGTACCCTGATAAACAGTTATGAATTCTTCGATATCAAGTTCTTCGCTTCCGTCCAATGAATACATGAGAACATTCGTTGAATCCATAATACCGAATCCATGTATCTCGCCTTTGGTCTCTATGTACGCAGAAATAGACCAAACTGAGTTTGTATCAATTTGTATCGGAACGATTGGTTCGACTTTCCAGGTATTTCCAAATAATTTGAGAGAGTACTGCGAATTATTATATGTATTTAATGAATCCAGGCACCAGTCATCGGGATCAAGATCCTGCCCGGGATATGATTGTAATGAGATCGAACCTCTCTCAAAATCCTCAATGATTTGTCCCCGATGTGATGAATATAGGAATGTTGATATGAATAAGAAAAGAACTAAACAAGCGAACAATTTACTCTTCATTATTCAATCAACAGGCATTTCCTTTCTGCTTTTTGCTCCCCATTGATGAGAACCTGATACAAATACAGACCAGGAGTTACTTTCTGTCCATGTTTATCGTTTCCATCCCACGTTGATTCGAAATGGTGAAGTGGTGATGAGGAGAAAGGGTGAAGCTCTTGAATCAGTTGTCCTTTGATATTATAAATCTTTATCTCAGCATTTTGTATTAGTTCTTTTGATTTGAAAGAGAACGTAATATGATTCCTAAAGGGATTCGGAAACTGTTCAATCACGAATTCATTTTGTGTAGGTGATTCATCATTTGAAACAAATATCGGTCCATCGAATGAATAGACATCATAACCTGTTTCATCATTCTTTTCTACAAAGAAAAGCAGGTCACCATTACTTTTTCTTAAAATATCGCTTACTATAAAAACCGAATCCTGTTGATGCACTATATTGCCGTTTAAACGGTCTCGTATTTCAAGTGTATGATTGTCATAGAAGTACATAACGTAATGGACTTCATCATTGACCATTACGCAGGTTGATGCTGTTATCTTACTATCATTTAATAATGTATCCTCTCTTGACCACACCTTTTCCGGAATATCAAGATCGTAAGCATAGAAAAAGACAGAATCTCCATCTTCACTATCATACTGCTGGTAATACAGAACATGGGGATAATCACCTAGAGGATTTTTTGTAAGTATCTCGTAATTTTGAGGGCAATGATTCCATTCGTTGGGTGTTGTGTAGTACAGCAAACCTCCAGCATAATGCAACGATTCAACTGAATTACTATCTTGGAATGATGTACATTTTAAATAATAATTAAAAGTTTCAGAGCCATAAGCAGCATTATCAAGATTATCATAAAAAAATCCGATACTTAAATTTTTGTTATTCGCATTAATACTATTGAATCCACTATTCTCAATGCCTTCCTGATGAAATATTTCATCTTCAACAATCTTTAAAATAAAAAAATATGATGTAAAGTATTCATCTCCAATATAATTCCATTTCTTCATAGCACCAACGAAAAGATACGTAGTGTCATTTAACACTTTTGAATTTACATCAGTTATATAAGTGAAAAAATGACCTTCTGTAATAGTAATTTTAATAGAATCGAGAATACTGCCAGTATTATATTCCTTTAACTGGATAAAAAGCGAATCGTCCAGAGAATGAATAAAGATTGATCTATTTTCTAAATTGTAGTTTTGAAAAAAATAATATCTTTCGTACCAATCTGGATGTAGTTCATCAAATAGAGCACCTTCGCTATTGTATAATCCTGATACATATTTATAAAACAATCCATACGCTTCGTAGCAACTATAGTCGATTGCATAATCATCAATTCCGTCATTATTATAATCGAATAAATATACTTTTTGGAGTATATCATTACTATTAAATTTATCGATCGTAAACTCATACTGAAATTGCACATCTGCCGAAACAATGCTTGCGAAAAGGACAAGAATCAAAACGGGAAGAAATATTTTTTTCATAACTACTCCTCATCGAGTTTAATAATTTTACCGGAAATTTCTTGTTTATTTAAATTTATGCGATAGAGATAAACGCCTTGTGAAACTGCATTTCCGCTGTTATCGCGTCCATCCCAAATGACAGTGTGAAAGCGAGAAAGCGAAGAAGTGTTGAAGCGGAGTGCTCTTTCCAATTGACCCTTGATATTATAAATCTTTATCCCAACATTTTGAGTCGGTTCTTTTGATGAGAAGGAAAAGGTTATGTCATTTTTAAATGGATTCGGATACTGTTCAATTACGAATTCATTTTGTGTAGGTGGTTCATCATTTGAAACGAAGATAGGTCCATCGAGAGAGTAAACATCGTAACCGGTTTCATCATCTTTTTCTACAAAGAAGAGAAGGTCCCCATCGCTTTTTCTGAGTATGTCACATACTGCAAGTACAGAATCCTGGTGATGAATGATGTTACCATTCAATCTGTCTCTTATTTCAAGCTTATCACCCCTGAAATACATCACATAATGGTCTTCATTGTTTACCTGAACACAACTTGATGCAGTTATTTTTCCTAAGCCAATTTGTGAATCTTCTTTAGACCAAATCTCTTGCCAGTTTATGGTTTCATACGCTTTAAAATGAACAGATGTTCCATCGTCCGAATCGAGCCTGCGATATTGTAGAACCTGCGGTGAATCATCTTGATTGTTTTTTGTGATAACATCATAATTTTTTGGATAATGGTAATATGTTTCTTTCGAATCTTTTTCCCAAACAACATTACCTCCTGTAGAATGAAGTTGTGTTTGTAAGATTGGCTCGACTTTTGTTATTTTTTGCAAGTAGTAATAACTAAAACAAGACACACCTGAACCAACTGAAGCATAAGAATATTTACCAACAGAAAGAAGTACGATATTATCTGGATGAACACAGGTCATCCCAGTATTATAATATCCATCAATATAATTCAAAGAATCATTATCAATCTTGAACTTAAACAAACATGTATGGTTGGGATCTTCCTTAGCAAAAAAACTAAATTCATTTGCTCCTACAAGAAAAATATCCTCATTATCATTTTGATAAAAATCAATAATAAATACTTCTGAAAACATGCTGTTGTTTAAAGGAAAGATATTCAGAGAATCAATGTAAGAAAGGGTTTCACAATCTTGAAGTGAAAATCTTAATCTTCCTTGAAAATATGGAACTTGAGCTCTCATAATAACATTCACTCCACTTTTATTGAATAAGATTACTTCATCACTAACAACATATTCATCATAAAAAAACCAATCATCAATAACGATCGAATCTATAATAGTTCCTGAAATATCAGAGATAATAATATACTGAAGATACTGATCCACATCATAATATTGTGTAATTATTTCATCAATATCGTTATTATCATAATCAAATAGTTGAGTAACTTGATAACTGATTCCCGAACTGGGTTTATGCAATGTGCAGACATGCTGAAAATTTACCTGTGCTGAAAGCAGACTCGTACAAAAAAGAATTAAAACCACACCAAATATAATTTTTTTTCTACTCATTTCACACCTCCACGATGCTTAAATGCTTCGAAATCTCGTATGAAATATTTGTCAAGAAATAGTAAATAGGTCGAGTATCTTAAATGAGGATATTATTATAATCAATTTAATTCCCGAAAAATGAAGGCGATATTCGCCAATATCGCCTTCAGGTATAATTAATTGTTTTGTTTATGCTATTCTCTCATGAGAAGACATTTATTCGTTCCAATTATTTCGTTTCCAACTTTTATCTGATAATAGTACAAACCTGATGAAACGCTTTTTCCATAGCGATCTTTACCATTCCATACTACTTCATTTACTCCCTGCTGTGAATGTATATCTTCAATTTCCCTAATCAGTTGACCCTTTATGTTATAAATGATAATTTCTACATGATCTTGGGAATTCTTAGTTTTGTAATACGAAATCGTAGCAGAAGAAATAAATGGATTAGGATATATCGTAGTATTTGCGACATCTTCTTGAGGTTCATCATCATTGCCATAACTTACTTCCAGCATAATAGGAATGTTGATCTTCTGCCCTATTTGAGAGGTAACACAGACATATGCTTCGTAATATCCTGCTTCTAATTCTGTTGTATTGACGTGTATCGGAATGAGCGCTGAACCTCCAGGTTCAAGTGTTCCTGATGACGCACCAACCTGCAGCCAGCCAATCGGTGTGTCTACAATCGTGAAGACTCCCAAAGTTCTGTTTGATGTTGTATAATCAGGTGAAATGATCCTGAATGCACACCATCGTGAGGGAGGACCCGGGACAGTATATTCATAAGTACCAGCATTAGGCATTTCGTTGTTGATCGTTTCCCAGGTATAGCCGTTATTAGGAGAGAATTGGAGTATCACATTTTGATAAATACCTGTATAATACCATATAAGAGTATCCAATGTATTATATTCCAGTACTTCACCATTTTCAGGATGAGTAATATCGAATATATTGATTGAGAATGTATTATCCGACATATCATTCTGTGATCCATTAGTATTCTGAACTTTGATCCTGCAATTATCAGAAAGTACACCAGCAACTGTATATGCTAATTCGTTAGTATTCGGGATATTTTCGGCTAGTGTTTCCCATGTATTACAGTTATCTCGTGAAAGATAAACCGACACATTATCAATCGATCCATAGGTAAACCATCTGATCGTATCTATTGTACTGTAAACAAGTGTTTCTCCCCCATCGGGATAGTCCATCCATAGATATGAATTGGTTGAAGGTTGTAGTGTAAAGGTTCCTTCTTTTGAATGTGGAGCAGTTCCTGAACCGTCACCTTCGAGATACCATCCAACTTCGATCGGTCCTGTAATACTTGGATCTATAGTAACATTGATCTGGAATCCATGCACCCCTGAAATATAAACGGGAGTTCCATTCCCGAAGCCCCAGGTAACAGAAGCTCCCATTCCTGTTTCTCCATTATAGTTAAGAGATGCCACATTGTCTGCGGTGTTCACGAACACACCATCAGAGAAGTCCAGACGAACACCGTAAACTGGTTCATCATCCGGACTGTTATGATAAAGATAGCACAGAATCTGAATAGGAATGACGGGAACATATGATGCTGTTGTACAGAGAATAAAGTCGTTCTCGATACTTTTGCCGCCTTCCTTTGCTTCATCCCGTGAAAAATGAGATGATTCTATCCAATATGATAACTCTTGTGTTGATGAATTCGTAAGTGTCAGATATGCAGTTTCAGTAGTATCCTGAGGAATGGTAAATTCCAGCTGCTGCGGTGCGATCTCAAGGAGCGGAATATCAGGTCCTTCTTTTATTGTGAAAAGAATGGCAGTTTCATTCTGGAGGGTATGTGCAGTTGGTGCATAGATATTTGCATAGGTCATGAGAACACCATCCGTTTGAGGAAAATTCTCAATGCCAACGGTCGCATAGTTCTCGTCCTGATCAACATTTGATATTGTCTGGTACTGGAACAGAATCTCGCCGTCGCCTGTTGGAGTCGGGTAATATTCCGGATCATACAAAATAACTTCAAACGTTTCTTTTACACTGGGATCATAAAAATTTTCAAATGCCTGCCATTCAATAATGTATCTATGCTCATCCTGATCAAACCACGAAAAAATGATCCCATTCTGCAGGTTATCCCAGAATGGTGCGATCATCGCTGAAGGTCCACATCCGGAGGGTATTGTCCTGTTCCTGTGATAAATTATTTCTTCTCCCATTGAAAGCCAACCGCTTGATGATATTGATATCGTTTCATAAAAGTTCCCGAAATACGTAAATCCAAAAGGCAGATTGAGAATTTTTGTGTATCCATCGACCGATGTATAATCTCCCCAAACAGGTATCCCCTGTCCTCCCATTGCAGGATTGAGTTCTACCCAATCATATACCGGAGCATTGAAAAATCCTGTATCTGAACTTTCAATTGCATAGTACCCATAATTTGAGAAGGTTGGGCTCGTTTCTTCTATTAAGCCAATAGGTATTGAGAATTGAAGAGTTTGTACAATAGAGTCATTTTTCGTAATCTCTAACTCGAACTGGGCGATCTCACCTGTTATTACTTCATCCGGTAATACAGAGAAATATACAAGATTTGACCCTGTTTCTCCAACTGCTATTGAGTTATAGAAACTGACATCCTGGATGACATCAGCTTTACCATTTGTACACAAAAGAGTCGCGCTGATATATCCTGTTTGCACATCACCTGTATTTGTAAGTTTGATGATGACGTTATCTTGTTGGTTTTGAATGAGACAGGTATCTGCATTTTGAACGAGAAAGTCCATAAGAACAAGCTCAGGACTCACTATCTCTACCGGAATGATATATGACTGATCTCCAAAATTAGAGCTGATATTCACGTCAACATTCGCGGTTTTACCAGCCGCCCATTTTTCATTAATGCTTAGAAGGAGATTTTCAAAGGTATGTGATGCACCTACTGGGATATTCTGCACGTAAGCGCTGTCTGTAATGACTGTTACAGCTTCTTCATCAGTCGAGATCATTATTTCAATATCTTCGGCATTAATGAGATTAGGATTATCAAGCGTAACAGAATACTCAGCATCAGTACCTGAAATTGGATCATCGATGAAAGTAACTTCAGTCACGTCAAGTTGGCTTTCTGCATTGACAGATATATTAACGACCTCAGGAAGAAATTCATACTTCGATGCTGTTACCTGGTATGAATCAACAAGAAAATCAGCAAAGAGTGTTACACTGCCATTTTCATCAGTCATACCTTTTGTGATAAGTGCTCCATCTTTTGTAAGGGAAACCATGAAGTCTGATTTTTCATCATCAACATCAATTTCCACAACCAGATAATTTTGCATATCAGATATTTCATCTTCAGTGATAACCGTAATATCTTTTGGTTCATCAGTCCAAACCTGCAATCCTGGATCACCGAGCAGGTTGTACACATAAAAATAGAATTGATCAGAATCGAGTGAACCACCCCAGGCATGGTTGTGAGGATAATTATTATAAAGTTCCATCTTTCCGCGAAGCATCATCTCGCCGCATCGAAAGAGATCTTCCTGTGTGATACCCTGATAGATTCCCATATCATTACAATTATTCCATGGAGTTTTTGTGTCCCATTCACTCGGTCCAATAAATCCGATTGAACCTCTTGGATTTGAGGGTGTACCTTCTGCCATCCATAATTCACCGAAACATTGGTCTGCTTCGGTGAAAGCGAAGTCACCCCCGCCGCAGGTCATACTCGTTAGCATGGGAAGCATGAAACCGTTATTCAAAGAGGGCAAATCAGATGAATTTAAAAAGTGATACCCATAGGAGTTGCACCAATAGAGCGGACTCCCAAAACCTCTGAAATTGATCAATGTGTACCCGTCATCGATCATGCTGATTAACTGAGGAATGCCGACATTCATCGGATACGTAAAGAAATCAACCTGGTTGAAACCATCATAATAAAGCTTTGTTCCAATATTTAATTTCGTAATATAGTGTGTAAACATACCATACTCAGGATCGATACAGGATATCATGAGTGCTTCATCATACCAATTTCCTGCAATATAAGTACTTTCATACGTAATAATTTTTGTAATAATAGTATTCAGGTTCATTAAACTTTGAATTGAAATACGACCGATATAAATATCAGGAAAATAGTCCGTTCCATCAAGGAGTGTATATGGATGATCTGAGACATCGTATGGTGTCAAATACCCATCAACATAAAATGATGGCATTATAAAATTACCTGTAACATCTCCAACGAGAATAACGAATTCCGGGGGAACATCCCACGAAAGATAGGCGTTCTGAATGTAGTCTTTTATATCATAATTATCAGGTGAAGCTCCTATTTCAGAGAGGAGTGTGATGGTCACCTCATGACCAAGTTTTCTCTTCCACTCAGCCAGTAATTCAAGTGAATATGCACAAGCGTCTGGTGTTATGATGAGATAGCTTCCATTATCGTTGATGCCGTCCTTACTCATTCCATAAATATGTTCTGATGCAATTTTTGAAAATGAGTATGACGACCTGTTTTTAGTATCTGTTAAAGGATTTTCATCGTTTGATGTATCAAGTTCAAACTCTGCTTTGATATCTTTTAGAGTTCGTATCATGTTCTGTGCAGGATTGTACTGAACAGCTGCGATCGAAATCTGGCAGAATCTATATCCCCGCATGATAACCGGTGAGCCGATGGTTACTATTTCATTGGGATACCATTCATCTTGTTTGTAAAAATCTTCATCAAGAGTGAGATCATCTTCCCAACCGAAAGGCCGTATCTTTTCATCTATGACCTGTTCATCATATGTGAAAGAAAAATCAGATAACATGTAACTTCCGGATGGTGGTAATGCAAAGAGTTGAGAAAAAACAGGCAATGAAGCTTTGCCCGGCTCTCCTGTTGAAGCATAACCGTCTATACTAAGCGAGCAGAATTGAGACTCTCCCCTTTTTTCTGTCTCAACAGTACATGGATCGAATTTTCCTGTAATTAAGAGATTGGTATCAGTGGATTGTATATCAAGTGCCGTTACACTTAATGGCAGCAGGAGCATAAAAAGTATGCCCGTGAAAAAAACATTTTTCACGCGACCTCCCCTTTGGATTTTGAGTTGTTGTTAACAGGGAGGGTTTTTTTGTCAAGAAGTTGAATAATGAGAGAATACAAACAAAATGATATTTCTTTCTAAGTAATGCTAATATCTTGCTTTTCTTGACACTGCAACACTGCAAAAAAAAGTTGAATGCAAATTCTTATTGGAGGCATTCATGCGATTCTCTCAGGCGTTTATTCCTACGCTTAAAGAAAAACCCGCAGAAGCAGAAATACAAAGCCATACCCTGATGATACGCAGCGGTATGTTGCGAAAACTCGGATCGGGCATTTATTCCTATCTGCCAATCGCAAAGAAAGTTATCAATTATATCGAGACTATTGTTCGCGAGGAGCTTAATGATAAAGGATGCCAGGAAATCCTCATGCCGGTGCTCCATCCGCGCGAACTCTGGGAAATGTCGGGCAGATGGGCTGTGTATGGTCCTGAACTGATGCGACTGACAGACCGCCATGAACGTGAATTTGCCCTTGGTCCAACGCATGAAGAAGTAATAACTCTTATCGCAAAATATGACATAAAATCATATAAAAAATTACCAATAAATCTTTATCAGATACAGACTAAATTCCGCGATGAGATTAGACCACGATTTGGTGTGATGCGCTCACGGGAATTCATCATGAAGGATGCATATAGTTTTGATAAAGATAATGCAGGGCTTCAGAAGAGTTATGATGACATGTACGATGCCTATTCAAGAATTTTTGCGCGTTGCGGATTGAACAGTGTTGCAGTAGAAGCAGATGTAGGTGCAATCGGTGGCTCATCTTCACATGAATTCATGGTACTTGCAGAAACAGGCGAATCTGAAGTACTACATTGCGAATGCGGCTATGCTGCAACCTCTGAAAATGCTAAGATCGCTCCGTTTGAGGTAAATGACAAAGAGAAACTGAAAGAACTCGAGAAAGTTCACACCCCCGGCAAAAAATCTGTAGAGGAAGTTAGTGCATTTCTTGGTATCCGTCCAAGCCATTTGATCAAGACAATTGTATACAAGGCAGATGATCAATTCATTGCCGTTCTCATTCGAGGAGACCGAGAGATCAACAACATAAAGCTTGCGAACTTCCTGCAATGTGTTAATCTTGAATTTGCTACTGAAGCTGAGATTGAAAATGTAGTTAAATCAATTGCTGGATTTGTGGGACCGGTTGGTACGAAGAAAATTAAGATATATGCTGATGAAAATCTTAAAGGTATAAAAAATATGGTCACCGGTGCTGATGAAGCTGATTATCATTATAAAGGCGTTAACCTGGAACGAGATGCCCACATAGACAAATGGGTTGATTTAAAACAAGCTGTAAAAGGTGATCGTTGTCCAAGATGCGGAAAAGAAATGACCTCTTTCAGAGGTATCGAAGTTGGGCAGATTTTCCAGCTAGGCGATAAGTACAGCAAGATCATGGATGCAACCTATGATGCCGAAGACGGAACTCCTGTTCCTTACCAGATGGGCTGCTACGGTATTGGTATTACCCGCACAATGGCTGCTGCGATCGAGCAGTTCCATGACAAAGATGGCATTATCTGGCCGATCTCGATTTCACCTTATGATGTCGAACTGATCAATCTCTCACCTGCTGAAGAGGATATCACCTCATTTTGTGATAATGTTTATGAGATGCTTCAAAATGAGTTCATCGATGTTCTGTATGACGATAGAGATGAGAAAGCCGGTTTTAAATTCAAAGATGCTGATCTTATTGGAATTCCTATCCATATTATCGTTGGTAAGAAGAATTTCGAGAATGAAATGGTAGAGATCAAAATTCGAAAAACAGGCGATAAATTTTCCTGTGCCTTTGATGATATTATTGAAAAAGTAGAGCAACTCATTGATGACCTCTATGACGAAATAGATAAAAATGTTACATAATTTTCTTAAAGATACAGATATTATTTTGGCATCACGCTCTCCTCGGAGGGCGTTTTTGCTGAAACAGGTGGGTTTGAACTTCAAACAAATTCCCTCACATATAGATGAACACATTAATGGTATGATGCCTGAAGAATATGTTATGCATTACGCCCAGGAAAAAGCTGAGGAAATCCAAAGGAATTACCCGGATTCTCTTATTATCGGAGCTGATACAACCGTTGTTCTGCATAACGAAATTATCGGTAAACCGGCAGATAAAAAGGATGCTTTTGACATCCTGCACAAACTGTCAGGGCAATGCCACGAAGTGTTAACTGGTATCGCAATTCTGCATAAAGAAAGTATTCTTAGAAATATTTCAAAAACTAAAGTGTATTTCAATAAAATATCTGTTAGTGATATTGATGAATATATTGAAACCAGTGAACCAATGGATAAAGCAGGGGCATACGGTATTCAGGGTTATGGAAGCCAGTTCATCGATAAGATTGAGGGATGTTACTTTAATGTAATGGGATTTCCTATTCCGCTTTTTTATGAAATGTGTAAACAGATGATTGGTTGCTAATTTATCAAAAGTTCTCTTTCAAATCCATTAGTTCGTTTAGAAATATCCATTTCGCGAATAGTAGCGTTTGGCAACCGTACCTGCACGGTAACAGAATCCGCTGCTTTTGATATATAACGAACAACTATCTCTGCTGCTTGTTTTAAAACTTCCTTAGATATCGATTTTTCTCTACTTTGCAAAACACCGATTGGACCGGGAATATCCTTTGCTTTAACAACGATATCGATCGAATCTTGATTTTTCTCTATCAGTTTTAGGATGTAATCATTATCACTCATATTCCTTCCAAGAATAAGTTTGGTTGAATCATCAAGCCGAAACTGCCTTCCAACATTGAGAAATGTGATAAATCTCTGATCAAACATGTTATGATCGATTAGATCACGAAACCTCTTTGAATAACCCGGATCGGTTAGAAGACATCCACCTGCAGGAGTTGGATATTCAGTTATACCGAACTTGTTTGCTAATTCAATTTGTCGTGTTCTTCCACGGCCTTGCAGATCGAGAAGTATATCCTTATTGAGCCAACCTTCCCGGATCGGTTTTGTGTCCGGCAACAGTTTTTGAGAAAGCGGACGTACGATCAAGTCCTTGTACCCACTCCATTTTGCAACTGCATTCATGCCGTTAAGCTGCTGGGACATGGGACGCTGTCCAAGCACTTCACCTGAAATAAGAAAATCTGCATTGAATTTCACCAGCATATCACCGAGTTTTTTATACATAAAGGCATGACAGTCAATACACGGATTCATGTTTTTTCCATAACCATATCTCGGTTCACGAATCATATCTAGATAATCCTCTCCAAGGTGGACAACATGTACAGATAGATTATTTTCTTTTCCAGAACTAACAGCTTTTCTACACGAGAAGAAAGGAGACTCAAAACAAATAGGTATGACTTCAACTCCCTGCTGTTCGACAAGTTTAACAGCAAGAATACTGTCAAGTCCGCCAGAAAAGAGTGCAAGTGCATTATAGACTTTATTGTGTTTCATAGTAATAACGTACTCATACTTACCTGCTTTCAAATGTCAACATTCCTAATCAAGTGTGTTATTTATGTTAGTATTTGCAACTAATATATTAATTTGACAAATAATCACTTTGGTTCTCAAAATGAAAATCATTCCTAAATGGGACAGTTATTTGTTTTCTCTAAGACTATTGCATAACATACTTGAACAGCGATTTGATCCTCTTTAATTATAGTTTATTAACATAATCAAATAACGTGATGACGAGGTTTCAAATGAATAAAAAAATACAAATTATCATTTTTTCACTCATGATATTGTTAAGCATTATATCAACGTTTAGCTTTGCAAATACTCCACAACTCATCCCCTTTAGATATGGTGACAAGTGGGGATATTGTGATCAAGACAAGAATGTTTTTATTCCATGTACGTATGATGAAGCGTTTCCTTTTCAGGATGGTGTGGCTAGAGTAAGAGAAGATTTCAAGGGGTATGGTCTTATCGAGATACACGGCAACAAATTAGTTCCATGTAGTTATAAATATATTTTCGATTTCTCGGATGGTGTTGCAAAAGTATGTGATTATAATAACAAATGTGGTTTGATCGATATCGCAGGAAAACCTCTGACTGAAATGAAATATGATTATATCAATGAATTTCATGAAGGTTTTGCAAAAGTTGAACTAAATAATAAATATGGATTCATAGACTTAAGCGGTCATGAAATCACACCATTAATTTACAAAAATGCAAATGATTTTCACGAGAATCTTGCTGCAGTAAAAGATACAAACAGGTTGTATGGTTTCATTGATAAAACAGGCAAAGAAATAATTCCATTTAAATATTGTATGGTAAAGGATTTAAATAACGGATTAGCTCCTTTTGCCAAAGAGGATACAAACCATCCCACTGGAGGATATGAAGGTTATCTTGATGAATATGGTAATGAACTAGAAAAAAATCATGAAACAAATGCAAGATATTACGGCGGACTGTATCCTGATAAACAAGATAATAAATATGGTCTATTAAATTCCAAAGGTGAAATAGTAGTACCATATACATACAAAAATATTGAAAATTTCATTAACGGATTTGCTCAAGTTACTGATGCAAGTGGTTATCTGGGCTTTATTGATACAACTGGGAAAGAAATCACACCTTTACAATATTATGGAGTTTATGATTTTTCAGTTGATGGTTTTGCTAGAGTAAGTTTGCGTGGTATTGGATTCATAAACAGGTTGGGTGAAGAAATTATTGAACCTAAATATGGAGATGATGATATTGGTTACGATTTTTCAGAAGGTTTGATTTATGTTAAAGAAAATAATAAAACCGGTTTTCTTGATACCCTCGGAATTCTGAGAATTCCCTATAAATATAAAACACATAAGTACATGGGCTCAAAATTCAAAGACGGCTTAGCAAAGGTTGAACTAGATGGAAGGGAATTCTATATTGATAAAAACGGAACTGAATATTATAAGGAATATGTTCCTCCTAAAAGAAAGAAGAAAGATATATTGCCACAAGCATTAATGCCGGATACTGAAGTAAGAGAAATCAAATCAACATTTGTTGATGACACCTATCAGATCACAATTGCATTACCTAAAGATTATTACAAGACAAATAAAACTTATCCAGTTCTCTATTTGTTAGATGCAGATTATCTACTAGGAACAGTACGCGAGTCAGCATTCATGATGGCTTTTGGTAAGCAAATCCCGGAAATGATCATTGTTGGCATTACATACAATGGAACATTCGATGATTGGTATCAAAAAAGGATACGTGATTTTTGTCCCACTGAGAGTTATGCTGTAAAGGCATTTCAAGGCGGGGGTGGAGCTGATAATTTTCTTAAATTCATACAAAATGAACTTATTCCACTTATAGAAATGAATTATAGGATCGTCCCAGATGAACGTGTTTTGGTTGGATATTCACTTGGTGGATTGTTTGGTGCGTATACTCTTTTTGAAGATCCTGATTTGTTCAATAGGTATATTTTAATAAGTCCATCGTTCTGGTGGGATGACACGATGATCTTTGATAATGAAAAGGATTTTTCACAAAACAATGATGAGTTACAAGCACAAGTATTTCTATCCCTTGGTGCTAAGGAATATGAAGATTTTATGTTTGTAAAAAAATTCAATGACATTATTAACACAAGGAATTATAAAGGTCTTCTTACAGAATATAAAACAATTCCCGGTGAAGAGCATACATCAACGTTTGCTCCTGCATTTGTCATTGGGATCCAAAGTATTTTTGAGTAACAATATAGTTATGAAATTTTTTGTTAAATTTCGACAGTAAAACAAAATAAAAACATCGGAGGATTAATATGGAATGGATAGTACCGTTCATGGCAGTCATAATTCTACTTATTCTATTTGTTTACTTCCTTGTAAAGAAGAGCAAATCAAAAGAGGACACAGCAATCATTCTAATCACGTTAAGCTTGCTTGTCTATCATTTAGGTGATCTCTTTCTCTGGAGTGGATGGATCGGGTATGAAATTGCCCGTCGCATTGCAAGCATAGGATTCTATTTCGAGATACCTTTTATGCTTCTACTTATGTATTGGCTGCTTCCGGCTGAAAAACGCCAGCTTGGAGTGAAGATCATATCAGCAATTTTACTCATTCCCTGGATCGTTGCTATCATTATGATCGGTAAATCACCGATTGTGTTTCTCGAAGGACTGGGAACCTATAATGAAAGCTTCGTATACATCCTGATCTTATGCTTTTTAATATCAATTGTTTTCATCGTTCTCAATGCTTTCAGAGCAAAGAAGTTTAGAGAAGATGCTCTTGGAAAAAAACTAAGCAGTTTCTTTGCGATTGCTTCGATTATCTTCACTGTTCTTTATCTCATTATCTTCTCATCTATTCAAACTGTGGGAGTCGATCTTACCTGGCTATTTGGAATTATAAGTATATTCTATGTGATTACACTCGGGCAAGGAAGTGTTATACAGAAGAAATAATATTATATTCAGTTTTCCAATTTCTTGACGTAAATCTATTACAAATTTATCAAAACTATTAAAGTAGTAATATCAACTTTTTTAATAAAGGAGATCATCCATGAGTCGTAAAATAATGCTCAATCTAACATTGCTTGGTATAAACTTTCTTTTGATATTAACTTCGATTTGCTTTGCAGAAGGAAGCAACTTACTCCCCTATCGTGAAGGGTCAAAATGGGGTTATATGAATGTACAAGGAGAGGTTCTCATAACCCCTCAATTTGATGAGATCGACTACTTTTCGGAGGGCAAAGCAGCTGTCAGAGTGGGGTCATACTGGGGATTCATTAATGAGAGTGGTGATTTTATCGTTGACCCGATATTTTATGCGAAACCTCCCGGATTCAGTGAAGGATTAGCATGTGTCTTTTTCTCTAATAACGCAGGATACATCGACAAGACAGGTAAATTTGCAATATTTCCAAGATTTACATCATGTAATAATTTCAGTGATGGTGTTGCCGTAGTTCAGTTTCGGTCATCTGAATGCGATGGTGTGCATCGTATGGGTTATATTGATAGAAAAGGCGAAGTTGTTATAGAACCAAAATTTAACTTAGCATATGAATTTCATGAAGACCGTGCTCGAGTAGTTATCGATGACGAGAAGGGTTACATCGATAAAAAGGGTAATATTGTCATTGGCCTAACTGATTATGATTTAACAATGGATTTCTCAGAAGGAGTAGCAGCAGTTGAATATAGTGATATGTGGGGTTTCATAGACAATAAAGGTAATTATACTATTCTTCCGCAATTTAAATATGCAAACTGGTCATTTAGTGAAGGATTAGTTGGAGTAGAAATTGATGATTCATGGGGATTTATCGACAAAAAAGGCAACGAAGTTATAAAACCAAACTTTAAAAGTGTCGGAAGATTCAGTGAAGGATTTGCACCAGCAAAAACTAATTCTCAATATGGCTACATCAATAAAAAAGGAAAATTTGTTATCGAATCCCAATTTGAAAATGCTAGCTCGTTCCAGGATGGCATTGCAAGTATTGAAAGAGATAATCTCTGGGGATTTGTAAATAAAAAGGGAAAGATCGTTATCGAACCGCAATTTGATCTGGTTCAATATTTTTCTGAAGACTTATGTGCGGTACAAATAAATGGTAAATGGGGTTTTATCAATAAAAAAGGTGACATAATAATTACACCTCAATTCGACGATGTGCGAAGTTTCTCTGAGGGATTAGCTGCAACATGGAATGATAGGAAATCAGGATTTATCAATGCTAAAGGTGAATATGTTATTGATCCACATTTCGATTACACTCTGAGCAGTGAATTTGTAGATGGATTAGCTCCGATTGAAATAGACGATAAATATGGTTTTATTAATGAAAAGGGTGAACTTATTATTAATCCCATTTTTGAAGTATCAGATAATTTCCAGGAAGGATTAGCTCCTGTAAGAATTGATTATAAATACGGATTCATTGATAAAACAGGGAAGATTATCATTGAACCGCAATACGAAGATGTCCAGCAATTTTCTGAAGGTTATGCAGCAGTAAAATTAGATGGGAAATGGCGATATATAGATAAGGAAGGTAAACGGTTATTTTCATTAATGATGCCCGATTTTTATGAAGCGAATAGTTTTGTCGAAGGTATGGCGCGTGTAAAAAAAGACGGGAAATTCGGTTTTATTGATCGAGATGGAAATATTGCAGTCAAAATAAAATTTAAAGGTGTTCTTAATTTTTCAGAAGGATTAGCTGGTGCTCAAAGTGATAATAATACTTGTGGTTACATTGATAAAAAAGGCATCTGGCAGATCTTGCCTATGTATCAAAATATTGGTGATTTCAAAGAAGGATTGGCACCTGTCCTGAACAACGGTAAATGGGGATTTATCGACAATAAGGCAACCAAAGTTATCGATTACCAATATGACGAAGCAAGATCGTTTAATGAAGGTCTCGCTGCAGTAAGGAAAGGTAATTCCTGGGGATTTATCGATAAAGAAGGGACGATTGTTATCGATCCGCAATTCTTCCAAGTCAATGATTTTCAAGACGGTGTTGCTTTGGTTCTCGTGACTCAGTTTTCACAATTACAATGCATCGATAAAACAGGAAAATTGCTCTGGAAATAAGACAAAAAATAAAGGAGAAACTAAAATGAAATACAAAATTAATATAGTTCTTGTTCTCCTCGTGCTTGCACTCATGACAGCATTCATTTCAACCTGCTTTGCACAAACACCTGAGCTGGTTCCCTATTTCAATGGTGAACTGTGGGGCTATGCAGATCACAATAAAAATATCAAAATAGAGTGCCAGTTCGGCCTAGCAGATCCCTTCATCAATGGCTATGCATTAGTTGTTAACAACCATAAAAGTGGAATAATTAACAAATCCGGTGAAACAATCGTGCCTACATGGTTCACTCACGTTGGACCTGTTAAAGAAGGATTTTTTGAAGTCAACACAAAAAACGAGTATGGATTTTATAACACTAAAGGTGAAAACATAGTTGAGTTAAAATATCTCAGTGCATCATATTTTTCTGAAGGTCTTGCAAGAGTCTGTAAAAGGGATGAAGAATATAACAAAAGATATGGTTTCATAAATAGTGAAGGTCAAGAGGTTATCCCCTGTATATACGAAAATGCTTACGATTTTTCCGAAGGTTTAGCTGCTGTCGAGAAGGATAACAAAAAAGGTTATATTGATCATTCCGGTAAAGTAGTGATAGAATTAAAGTACGATTCAGTAATTTCTTTTGAAAACGGACTTGGAGGAGTTAAATTAAATGGTAAATGGGGATTAATAGGTAAAGAAGGGAATCCCGTTACTGAGATCAAATATACTGACATCGATGATTTTGCTGATGGTATGGCAATTGTTTATACAGGTGAATACGATGATTACGGTTACAAAACTGGAGGACATTACGGATACATAGACGAATTAGGTGTAGAAGTCGTTCCCTGCAAATATGATAAGGCGAAAGATTTTTCGGACGGATTAGCCCAGGTAAAACTTAATGGAAAATATGGATATATTGATAAAAAAGGCAATCCGATCACTTCGATAAAATATGAAATGGAATCCGAATCATTTCATAATGGATTTGCAGCTGTTGAAGTGAATAATAAATTTGGATTTATCGATAAAACAGGGAAAGAAGTGATTCCATGCATTTATCAAACGACTGATAATTTCAATGATGGATTAGCACGAGTTAAATTGGATGATAAATGGGGATTCATAGACACATCAGGTAAAATAGTCGTCCCTCTCACATATGATCTTGTGATGCACTTCTCCGATGGTGTAGCTTTTGTTAAAATGGATGGAAAATGGGGTTTGATCAATACATCCGGAGATCTCATTCTTGAATGTAAGTATGATAATATGCAAAAATTTGAAAATGGTTTGGGCAAAGTTAAGGTTAATGGAAATTGGATATTTATAGACCTTAATGGAACT